>CALBDV010000255.1 GCA_937927565.1 uncultured Holophagales bacterium | reverse complement strand
CCTCCGACGCGCGAGGGACGCTCCTCGTCCCAGACCTCCCGACAGGCGACTACACCGTGATCCTCGCCGACGTCGCCGCCTCACCCTCGTGACCGCTGGCGAGCTGCCCCCACCGACGCTTCTGGATGGCCTCGCCTCCGACCTCGACAGCCTCGTCCTCGTCCCCGACAACTGGCTCGCCGAGCTTCCCCGCCAGCAACCCACGCTCTGTGCCCGCCACGCCGCTCGCCTCGCCGCCCTTCATCTCGACGAGCCCATCCACACCGTCACCGTCTTCCGCGACGACGATCTCCCTTTCTGATCTCTGCCTCGCCTCTCGACGTCCTGGCCCCGGCCGTCAATACGCCGGGGCCTTGCCGCTTCCCGGTGCGGCTCTCCTCCGTCCCGCGCTCCACCGCCGCCGGGCCAAACCGAATTCGAGCCGATCTCGGCCTGCTACGCCACGAGACTCCTCGGGATCACGGCCCCGGGATTACGTGGGAGTCAACACTGCGCTCTCCGCTGATCCTGCGGTTAGACGCCTCAGCTACGAACTCGCTCAACGAAGCCATCGGCCCTCAAACTGCCATTCCCGCTGTGTGCCAGACAGCCCGTCATTCCAAACGCCGCCGAAAGGAGCATCCCGTGTGCGATTGCAGGTCGCCCTCTGCGTAGTCTCGGTCGCCGCAACCGTTTCGCGTCTGGCTCACGGACAGGCCTCCCTCTGTGCGGAGCCGCCGCCTGTAGCTAACGAGAGCCTGAAGGGTGAGATCAGGGGCCAAGCCCAACGGGTCTCTAAGTTGAACCTGATCGCACCTCGGTCTGATAGCAGGAGGATCTCATGGACGTATGGGCTCGGTCTGGCCAAGCGCTCGTCTTTTCGGCGGCCATCCTCGCCGGTGGCTGCTCCGCGGTGAAGCACATCGTCGACATGAAGTACCCGCCGGTAGACCCGGAGCGGGCACAGCTCGCCGCGACGAAGGCGGCGACCGCGCAGCTCGGGAGCCTCGCATCGCCTAACGCCTACGCCGCAATCGCGGCGAAGGACCTCTCGACGTACTTGCCGCGCGCAATCGTGGTCTCGCTCGCCATGAACCCGGACTCGAAGGATGCCGGGCGTCTCTCCAACGTGAAGGTGGAGCTCGGCAAACAGGAGGTAGTCGTCCGCGCCGAGTTCGATGTCGTCTTCGACGAGCAGACCTCGCACGCGGCCGGCTCGCTCGAGATCCACTGTGCCGCGGCGGTAGAGAACGGCGCGCTCGTGCTGCGTCCCGCGGCGACGGGCCTGATCGTGACGGAGGTCCGCTACAGGAAGACCGCGAGGATCGTGCTCGACGTGGTGAAGCCGCTCATCAACGCTGCGGCACGGCACTTCCTCGACAACGTGAGCGGTGCCATCGGAGCGCAGGCGGTGCCGATCGGCATGTACGAGGAGCGTGCGGTGGACCTCAAGCAAGAGATCGACGCTGCGCTCAAGAAGTCGCTGAAGGATGCGCCCGACGGGAGCCCGCTGAGGGACCTGACCGTCTTGAACCTGCAGGGCTCGAAGGTCCAAATCAACGTCGCGCTCGGCCGCGCGGCGGTCCTCGTGGACCCCGACGGCGTGCATGCGATCGGCGAGGTCGTCAGCCTCAACCAGACGCTCTTCGATCAGGTACATGCGGAAATGAAGGCAACGGCCGCGGGCGGACCATCCGCACCGTTCACCTCGGCGCAGCTCGCGTACCTTTCGGGCTGCCCTGCGCGCTCGGACGATCCGGCGCTGCCGCCGCCGGCGAACCAGCGCGACGTCGAGTACCGCGACGTGTGCCGCGCGCTCCGGGCGAGGTCACTGGTCGCGGCTCCGACGCCGAGCGGAGGACCGATCGCGGACGTGCGCAAGGACTTCGCCGCCGCGTTCCCCGCCTTCGTGACGGCGTTCCAGGCGAAGGCCGCGACCCTGGAGAAGCCTTCGAACCTGGGCTGGGGCGCATCGGCGATCGCAGTGAGGCGGGATGCGTTCACTTCAATCCTGGGAGACGTCCTGCGCCAGGTCTCGGCGTCGGGGGCGGTTGCGGTGCCCGATCAGAGCCTCGGCTTCAGGAACACGATCTACACGGACCCGGCGCCCGACCTTAAGTGCGATCAGAACGCGGGGGCGTGTCACGACTTCGAGCACCCGCCCTACCACCCGCGCGGGTGCGATTCGAACTGCAGCGGCTGGGAGCTCCGATGCATAGGCCCGTCGTGGGCCCGCATCTGCTCCAACTACCCATCGGTCGACCTCGCGTGTCAGGCCAGGAAGATTGACTGCGAACGCCTCAAGGCCCAGGAGGGCGCGGCGTACGACCTCGCACGCGCAGCCGCCTGGACCAAGTGGAAGGTCGAGCACGACGCATGCGAGCTGGTGAAGGCCGCGAAGCTCACCGGCTGCCGCATCAATCAGGGTTGGCTGAGCTCCGTGGCGCACCTCGACGTCGGCGAGGTGCGCGGCACCGTGCACCTGGGCGCGCCGAGCCTGCACCTCGCGCTCGGACAGGTCGCACTCGCGCCGAACCTGACGGGGCTTAGCCTCCACCTCGTCGCGAGCGCGGGTACGAAGGCGAGCGCCGACTTCACGGTCGTGCCGCACAACCTCGGCACGCTCGCCTGCTACAAGCAGTTCGACGGATCGGTGCACGCCGACGTCACGATCTCGGTGCCGGATCAGCAGATGAGCGCCGCGCTCAAGAGCGTCCAACCCAAGGGCGACGCGCTCTCGTTCGTCTTCACCTCGTCGCCGTTCGACTTCGACGTGAAGAGCGAGCCGCCGACCGCGAAGGCGCTGATCGAGCAGAACGCAGCGACGCTCGTGACGTCCTGCCCCGTGCCGGCTAGCATCGCGGCAGGCCTCCTCACGAACGGCTGGACTGCGCCCGTCGCGATCCCGGCCGCCATCAAGATCGCGCAGGACATCCAGGTTCCCGGCCGCTCGATCCACGTCGATGCGAAGGACTTCGGCTTCGACGTGAAGCCGATCGCGATGACCCTCGGCGCCGACGAGAAGGGGCAGCCGCTCGTCTTGTCGCTCGCGCCCAGCTGGTTCGAGGGGAGCGTCGTCTTCGCGAAGAAGTGAGGTCAAGCCGACGAGCAGCTTTCCGAGCCCGACCGATCCATCCGTGGAGCCTAGCTCATACCTTGTGGTCGAGGTTCTCAGGGCCCAGAGGCCCCGCCCGAGCGCGGCGGCCCAAGCCGGCCTTCCAGCGGAATCCCTTCGCTCGCCGCTGGAGGCCATTCGTTAAGCCGCAACCGGTGGGTGTGACGGAAGAGCGACCGATCGTGCGTCTGAGTGGATAGCGGCGTCGGTTGAACGTGATCTCGGCGGTGAGTCCACGAGGCCGACCTTGGTTCCGTTGCTTCAAGGGAACGCCCTCGGTGCCCGTCTTCATCGATTTCATGGGGGCTTTGCTACACGACGTCCGGGGCCGCATCGTTCTCGTCCTCGACCGGCATCCGGCGCATGTCGCTGGGGCGACGCGCCGTTGGCTCGCAGAGCACGAGAATCGGATCGTCGCTCTCTTCCTTCCGGCCAACGCGCCGGAGGTGAGCCCGGGCGAGCACGTCTGGTCCCAGCCGAAGGGACTCTTCCGGGGGACACCGGCTATCGCCACCAAGGACCTCGATGCCGGAGTCGAGAACGCCATGATAGGCATTGCTCTCGATCGCCCTCTTGTGCGCCGCTTCGTCGACCCTCCTGGAGTGGCCTACGTCGAAGCCGCGCTGCACTTGTGACCGGCCCTATCCTTCGCAGTCAGGAGTAAGGAGGTCTCCATGAGAGAACCAGCCTTCCGGAAGCTCTGGTCGGCCGTCGCCTTGTTCAATCTCGGCCTCTGCCTTACGCTCTTCTTGCGCACCACCGGACTACCTCTACTCGTTCCGTTTCCGGTCCTGGCCGGGGCGTCACCGCACGCGACTGCGGTTCTTGGCTTTCCCGTTGCGCTTTTCACCTGCGGCCTAACGCTGCTTCTCACCGGTGTCTTCGCGCGCCAGCACCCTCCTCGTGGCCTGGAGTACCGGCTTCCAATCCCATACTTCGACCCCCAAGACTTCGTCCCCGGCTCCACGGGCGCACGCATCGGTTCCAGAGTCGTGGAAGGGCTGTCCATCCCTTTGCCGGTTTTCCTACTTCTCCCCATTCTCGCGAAGATCGTCGATGGCTCTGTAACACTCGGTAGCCCAACACCCCGCACGCCGTACGATGTGCTCTTCCAGGGATGGCGCGATCACTTCTTTCCCAGCAGGAGCATTCACTGGAACGCATGGTTTCGTGGCGACTATCGACTCGACGGGCCGACCTTCTATCCCGTGGTTCAGCCCTGGCTCTATCTCGTCCTCCTTCTTGCCCTGGGCTTCGGCCTGGTCTATGTCGAGCGCCTTCTTCACCAGGCCACCTCTTCTCCGGCTGCTTCTAATGGTTTGCGCCCTCGTGGATCTGCGCTCAGGGAAGGGGCGGGGTCCGGAACCGAGACGGCCCCGAAGCCCTGACCTCAATCCTGCAAGCAAGGCACGGCGGGAGATCACGCTTCCCAGCGCCCCCGGCATCGATTACCTGGTGAACCGGAGTCCGGCGCGCCAGCCTAGACCAGCGGCTCGGCAGTGCGCTGCGCCGAACACGCTGTTTACCCACTGGAAGCTCTAGCCCAACGGCTAGAGGCGCCCGTGCTGCGCCGCGCTTCCGCGGACGGGACCCGCGACCAGAGGGACCGTACCGCGATCCGCGCCGGCGTGTTCGTCGCGATCGACGTGACGCTACTCCGCTATTAACGCATCCCTTCGAGAGGAGTAACCATGAGCTCGAGAATGTTGAACCTGACGTCGGCCGTGCTCGCTGTCGCTGTCACGGGTCTCGCGGGAGGCGCGGACGCCGCGCCGGGCAGGGAGAGCTTTGTGATGGGTCGGTTCTCCTTCACGAACCTCCAGCCCGTGCAAGGCAACTATCGCGTCCTCTCGTACAAGGAAGAAGATGGACTCGCCGTCGAACGCTTCTTGCTCACCGCCGCGAAGGGACGATTCGTTTACTACTCGGCGGGACCGGAGCGACAGCCGCTGATTGAGGGCCGTATCACTAACCTCCAGGTCCATGGCTTGAAGCGGAACCGCGTCCTGGAGAGCGTTGAGCCGTTCTTCGAGCTCGAAGGGCTCAAAGACGCCATGACCTTCATCCTCAGGCCGGAGACGGGCTCGCTGGTCGTAACGCCCCTCCTCGGCGGCGCGGTCACGATCCAACCGCAGAGGGTCTGGGTCGGGAATGCGGGCGCAGTCAGTATCACGCCAACCTCCGCGTCGGGCTCGATCTACTTCGACGCCGCCGACGTCGGCTGGTCCGGGATCCAGGTCCACCTGCCCGACTCGCTCGGCTCTCTGACCATCGACGCCCGGACGGACGATCCGGCGAAGGGAGCGCGCTTTCTGCTCGATTTCGCGAGTGGATCTCTCGGCCTCCAGTCGGGATCGTTCTCGTGGAGGTCGGGCAGGCGCTGGGAGTCGTCGACCTCGCTCGTCGCCCAGTCCGCGCGGCTTGACGTCGGGTCGGAATCGGTGGCGTTCGATATCCGGCATGCCTCGCTACCGGCGGCCGGCCTCGTTCTCGGGAAGGACCTGGCGGCACCGGTGGTGACGCCAGGTACATTCGCGATGGCCGCTCTCGAAGGCAGGGCGGATCGGGTGCAGGGCGGGGGATCGATCCTCGCGATGACCACGACGGCGGTCAGCCTGGCGAGCTCCGTCGTCGGATCCAGCGCCGTCGAGATCGAGGCGTTGCCGCTGGTCCAGGCTGCGATCGGACGAGGGTCGATCGGCAGCGCGGAGGCCGGCCGGCAGGCCGCGATCATGGAGAGCGCGGCAGCCCTTGCCTCCCTCGACCGGATCGACTTCGCTCTGCACGTGCCCGTCGGAAGGCTCAGATCGGCGTTCGGGGACGCTGTCTCGCGGGCAGGCAACGGGATCGCCGGAGATCTCGGCTTTGGCGAGCAGCAGATCCGCATCGGGCTCCGATTCGATCTATCGCTCGCCGGGATGTCGGTGCCGGTGGCGCTGGCCGTTCTCGTCGCCCCGTCGCTGGACGGCCAGACCATCGTGCTCCATCCCTCGATCCAGGTGGCGGTCCCCGGCCCCTTCAAGGCCGCCGGTCCCATGGACCTCACCGACCTCCTGGCCGGGTTGCGCGCGGGGGTCTCCGACGCGATCGCCCGCGCCAAGCAGGTCGAGGTCCGGCTACCGATGGATCTGTCCGTGGTCAAGAGGCTCGATCCCACGACCATCGCGGGCTCCAGTCCGAACCTGACGATCGGCGGCACCGCCGTGGAAGCGAAGGTCGCGATCCCTCGTGCCGTACTCCTGATCGACGACGCCGGTCTCCACGTGGCCGGGAAGCTGGAGGTGTCCCTGTGAAAGCCAGAATGCCGGTGACCGCGCTCCTCCTACTGCTGTCCGGCTCGCTGTGGGCTCAGCAGCCGACCTTCGAGGAGACTCGCCAGGCGTTTCGATCGAAGACGTCGGAAGCGCTGGGGCCGGACGCGGCGGGTGCATGGGGCGGTGCCGCCGTTTTCGTGAGCCGAGAGACCGTCTCCCGCTTCGCGAACACGGTGATCGAGGGCGCCCATCTGACGCTGCGCGCGGGCCTTCCACAACGGGTTGTGGACGTTCCGCCGTCCGAGGTCCGGACGCCGAAGATCGGCGAGAGGAATTGCAGCCGTGATCGCTGGGGATGTAACTCCGACTGCGGGCTGAATCCCGCGTGTGCGATCGAGAAGGGTCTTTGCGAGGCCAACAAGGCTACGCAGGCCGGACTCTGCGAGGCCCAAAAGGTCGCCGAGCAAGGCATCTCCGACAAGAAGATCTTCAAGATCTCGACACATGCGGGGAACGTGGCTGCGGACGCGGGCGCGCGTATCCACGCGTCGCTCGACCCGTCGCTGTCACAGGTCAGTCTCTCGCTTACCGACCTCGCCGGGACGTTCCACCTGCTCGGCGGGTCCGTCACCTTCCAGCCTGAGCTCCTGGTAGGCGTCCTCGCGGCCTGCGCGCCCTTCACTGTGGCGCTTCCCGGCACGGACCTGACGATCGACCAGCCCACCGCCACGGCGACCGCGACGCTCGATCTCCGGCAACAGGACGGAGGCTTCGAGCTGAAGGTGAACGTCAACACGCCGCAGATAGCGTTCCGCTTCAACAAGAACCCGATCCTCAACGTGATCGGGCGGAACCTGCACGCGCTGATCCTCTGTCCCGTCGCGACCGGCCTCGCGTACTCCGCGGGAGCCGCGTACGACCTCGTCTGGAACGACATGGTATCGCTGCCCGCGGGAAGCTCGGCGTTCTCGATTCCGCTAGGCGACCTTCGCATTCCGGTGCCGGGAGTCACGGATTCTCTGATCCCCGTCCTCGGCCTGCGTTCGATTGGATGGGAAGAGCCCATCCGAAGCGCGGAGGTGCGGCCATGAGACGGCAAGTCCTCACGAGCACCCTCGCCTACTTCGTCCTCCTCGCGGCGCCGATCTACGCGCAGATCACGAAAGCGCCCGCCGCCGCGAAGCGAATCGACGTCGCGGACGAGGTCTCGTTCCGCGCGGTGCCGCGCGTTGTGTCCGGCAAGCCCGATCTTGTCCTCGATACCCCGCCGGCTCAGACGATCCGCATTCGACGATCCGTTACCATCGAATCCGTAACGGACACCGGCCGCTGGCAGACGCTCACGGCTCGCTTCCCGGAGGACGCGCCCGCTCCGTTCACCGGGAAGAGCTTCAGTGTCCGCCTGGGAGACGTCGCAGGCACGGTGCAGGTGGACGGCCCGCCCGTCGATCCGCGGATCGAGAGCGACCTCGGCCAGCTCGCGGCGATCGAAGGGATGCAACTCGACGCTCTTCCCGGCAACGACGAAGGGAGTCGGTCCTACACCGCACTCGAGGCGCTGCCGTTCCTCGCCGGCTCCGGACTCTCTGGCGCGATGGCGGCGAAGTTCCGGTCCCGAACTGAGGCGGAGAGTGTGTTCGACGTCACCGTGTCGGCCGCCCTCGCGTCACCGTCGGGGGTCGTCGACCTCGCCGGCACGTTGACAGTCTCCGGCGACGGAACGGCCCGAACAATGGAGTTGAAGGGCCGGTCCCGCTCGACGGAGAAGATGGGCCCCGAGAGCAAGGCGGTCGACGTGGTCGTGGAGACGACGTACGAACTCCGAGCGAGCCGCGTGCTCACCGTCGTGGCTCCCTGACGAGGTCAGGATCGCATCAGGAGGATCGACTTCCTGTCGACGGTGTCGGGAGGGGGCTACTTCGGGTCGTTCCTCGGCGGTTTGTTCGTGCCGCGCAACTCTCCGTCGCCGCCGCCCACTGTCGAGGACGTCGGCGCCACGCTGCTCGACCTCAGATCGCAGCCGGTCGACTGGCTGCGGGAGAACGGCCGCTACATGTCGCCGAACGGCGCAGGCGACACGCTGCTGGCCGGCGCCATCCTGCTACGGAACTGGTTGGCCATGGTCTTCGTGGTGGCGTCCTTCTTCTTCACGGCCTTCGCAGGCACCAGCTGGTTCGGCTTACTGTTGCCGGCTTGGTGGGCAACGGCCCGCAGTTCGGCGTGGCTGGTCGACCTCGACCGGGCCCTTTCCTGGGCCGTTCTTTCGCCGGAGCCGGCACGGCTCGCCCTCAGCCCCTACCTGGCGCTGCCCGTGGCCCTGCTCTTCCTCACGGTCATTCCGCTGGGATGGGCTTACTGGTTTACCCAGGACTTCGGGAGTACCGCCCGGCGGGCGAAGTTCCCGCCCTTCCTCTTCGCCGTCATCCTGGCGGCGGCGGTTCCGCTCCTCGGCCAGCTCGGCTCGCTGTGGGGCCAAGTACTGATCTTCGAGAGCCTGGCGGCGCTCGCCTTCTGGCTGATCGCCCTTGCCGCCGGTGCCCTGCGCGACGCGGACCACCCCGGCCAGCGGCTCACGCGCAACTTACTGTCGCGCTGGCTCTCGGCCCACCTGTGGGGGGCCGCCGCAATCCTCCTTTTTGCGCTCGTAGATACGCTCGGGCGCACTCTGGCCGACCCCGACAGCGGGGTCTCGCTTTGGAAAGCGGGCTTGTCCGCCAGCGCGGCGCTGGTCGCCGCCTTCGCGGTTGTCCAGAAGGCCTTGCCTATCCTGGGGGCCTCAGGAGGTGAGAAACGCCTCTCGCCGAAGCCGCTGCTGGTGGCCGGGGTGGCCGCCGTGGTCGTGGCCTCGGGGCTCCTGATCGGGCTGGCGACGATCGCGCACGCGATCTCACCCCAGCGGCTGGGCTGGGTGGCGGTCGGCGGGGTTCTCGTGACCTTGGCCCTGTCTTGGACGGTGCCCTTCCTGAACCTCTCCTCCCACAACTCCCTCTACGGCGCCCGGCTGACCCGAGCGTATCTCGGCGCCTCGAACCGGCGTCGCCACACGAATCACGGGACCGTCACCGAGTTGGTCCCGGGGGACCAGATCTCGCTGGCTGACTACGACCCGCATCAGGCTGGGGGGCCCCTCCACCTGGTCAACGTGACCCTGAACGAGACGGTATCGGGAAAGAGCCAGCTGGAGCAGCGAGATCGAAAGGGGCTGGCCCTGGCGGTGGGCACCTGCGGGATCAGCGTCGGCTGGCGACATCACGCCCTGTGGAAGGACGGTGAGCGCGGCCGCACGATCGAGCCGGTCGAGCCCGCAGAGAACCCTGACGGCTTCCAGATCTTCCCCGTCGGGAAAGCCGGGCCGGTCGAGGTCGAAGAGCTGGACCTGGGCGCCTGGGTGAGCATCTCCGGCGCCGCGTTCACGACCGGACTCGGTGCCCGAACGAGCCTGACCCTGAGCGTCCTTCTGGGCCTGGCCAACGTGCGCCTGGGTCACTGGTGGGATTGCGGTGTCCACCCGGGGCGCCGAAACCTGGGCAAGAGCTCGGTCCCGGAGTCGCCCGGATCGTGGATGGGTCGTTGGTTCTCGCAGCTCATGCCGGTGCACGCGTACCTCCTCGACGAACTGCTCGCCCGCTTCCACGGCCCAGCCCGGCAGAGGTGGTACCTCTCCGACGGCGGGCACTTCGAGAACACCGGCGGTTACGAGCTGATCCGCAGGCGTGTGCCCTTCATCGTCATGTGCGACGCTGGCTGCGATCCCGACTACTCCTTCACGGACCTCGCCAACCTGGCACGACGGGTGCGTCTGGACTTCGATGCCGAGCTGGCGGTATTCACGGACGAGCAGCTGGACCGGGTCCTGCCGACCGATCTGCGCCCCTACTTCGGAACCATCGAGGACTTCGGCCGGCCCCAGAGCGGCGTCAAGCCACACGCGCTGCTGGCGGGGGTCTTCTACGATGATCCCATGCGCGAGCGGTCGCCGGGATCGGTCATCGTGGTCCTGAAGCCGAGCCTGTCAGGTGACGAGCCGATCGACGTCGTGGAGTACCAGAAGGAGCACGAGCGCTTTCCCCAGGAGCCGACCTCCGACCAGTTCTTCGACGAGGCCCAGTGGGAGAGCTACCGCCGCCTCGGCGAGCACGTCGCCAGCCGGGTCTTCGAGGACGTGGCCGGTGGCTGGCGGCCGCTCGACTTCTGCCCGCCGCCGCTGGCGGGCATCCGCTGGCGGGGCGCAAGCCGGACGCTCGTGCCCAAGGCGTTCCCGCGGCGCAAGCACGCGATCAGGAGGCGACCACTTCTGCCCAGGGCAACTCGGCGCGACGGGGGTGCCCAGCGTGAATAGCGGCTCAAGTGGCCTGCGAAGCGCCCCCTGCAGGAGGAGCCCCCCGCCTCACATTGCCGCCGCCTGTCCATGACCGGGTAGGTGAAGCGGGACGGCCTCGAACCTGACAGGTGGCGTGCCGAAGGGGTCATCGAGCCACTCTCTAGAGTGTGGAGCTTCACGCCGCTCTCGGCCCGTCGACAGCTGCATCCGTGGCAGGCCCGTTCGAAGAGTCTCATGTACGGGGGACTCGCCGTGAAGTCGAGCGTAGCCAGGCAGGCGAGGCACCGGAAGAGTCTGTTCTGCCCGAGGCGCCCGGTGCCACGGGACGTCCCCGGTGTCGTCAAGAACACCTCCTCGAACACGACCGCCGGTCGATGGATGTTCGCGCAGGCCAGGGTCGACCTCTTCGGCGAGGCGACCACTCCAAGGTGAGGCAGTCGCCGATGCAGTAGTCCAGGCCGGTTGCAGATTTCGCGGAGCGACTACGGCCCCACTGGCTGGGAAAACAGCATCGCCACGTGGACAGGAGGGACCCTAGCGATGGCCGATCTCTTGAACGGTCTCGAACGCGCAAACGCTGCGTTACGACAGGTCAACGCCGTCCTTCACTCGGTGAACAGGCTCTCGATAGCAGAAGCGGAGATCGCTACTCTCGAGAGCGAGATCGCGATGGCTCGCATCCGCGATGATGGGCCCCAAGTCGATCTTCTGACGGCGGCGCTGCAGGAAAGACGCGACGAGTTCCGGTTGCTACACGCGCAAGCTGAGTCGGCATCCCCGAAGGCAAAACGGTGGTGGCAGTTCTGGAAGTGACCGCCACCGCCCACTCACCAGGGGGAACGGCATCGGGCGGCTGGTGATGGCGAGCGTGCATCCTGACACGGATCTCCGGGCGATTCCTGCCATCTCTGGGGCGATGATGGCACTTCTCGTCGGAATGGCCGGGGGACTCTCTGTGCGCCGGTAGATCAGTCCCAAGAGCGCGGGTCTTCCGGCTTTCCGTCTCCAGCGGCGGTTGTCGCCGGTCGGCATCCGTGGTCCATCGCCGAGGAGGAAGCCGCCCTTCGCAGGCGTGAGCCGCGAGCGGCCCGGTCGGGTGCGGCAACGCTCGCCAGCTGGCGTCTGCTCGCTTCCCTGCATATCATTCCCCCTGCGATGACAATCAGCTCCCCGGACTTCACGCTCGAGGCGAGGCCTGCCTACGTGTTCTGTCGGTACGTCGGCGCGTTTC
>CALBDV010000254.1 GCA_937927565.1 uncultured Holophagales bacterium | reverse complement strand
GTTCGCGTGGAGGCGCAAAGACCCTCACATCTCGATCCTACGCGACAGGGTGTGAGATGGTGTTCCGCGACAATTAGATTTCCCGTGACCTTGCCCCGTTCTTGCGTCCAGTCTAGTTGAGAGGATTCTCCTGGCAGTAGTGCTGTGGGAACGGAGGGATTCGCGGAGCGAATTCCTCTGCTTCCACAGCAACGGACTTTTCCACTAGCCGGCGTGCGTAGGCCGCAGGGGGCGTTCCCCCGAGAGCGCTGTGGGGCCGGACCTCGTTGTAGTCGCGATGCCAAGCCTCGATCGTCGTTCGGGCGTCGTCGAGATCGACGAACCAGTGCAGGTTGAGGCACGTGTCCCGGAACTTGCCGTTGAAGCTCTCCACGAAGGCGTTCTGCGTCGGCTTTCCCGGGTCGATGAAGTGCAGCCGGACGCCGTTGGCTCGCGCCCAGCGGTGCATCGCCCTCGACGTGAACTCCGGTCCGTTATCCACGACGATGACCTTCGGCAGTCCGCGGGTCTTCTTCAGCTCGTCGAGAACCCGCGTGACCCGAACGCCGGAGATCGACGTGTCGGTCAGGACGTCCGGACTCTCCCGCGTACCTTCGTCCACGATCGTGAGACAACGAAATCGCCGCCCAGTGGCGAGCGCGTCGCTGACGAAATCCATGGACCACCTTTCATTCCTGCCCAGGACCGGCTCGAGCTTCGGCTGGCGCGGCCTCGGGCCCTTTCGCGGCCGGCGTCGCGGAAGGGAAAGACCTTCAGCCTTGTAGATCCGGTAGAGCCGCTTGTGATTCACGGGCTGTCCCTCGTAGCGAAGAAGATCGCCGAGAAGCCGGTATCCGCATCGGGGTCGGGCCAGGGCGAGCTCGCGGAGGCGTCCGACAAGCTCTTCCGGGTCCTTCCGTCGAGACTGATACCTCGAGGTCGATCGCCAGGCCCCGACGAGCGCGCAGGCTCGGCGCTGGCTGATGCGGACTTCGCTTGTCATGACGCCCACGGCGATCCGCCGGGCTGCGGGCGTCACCACTTTTTTGACAGCACCGCCTTCAAAGCCTGGTTGTCCAGCGTCAGGTCCGCGACCAGGTGCTTCAGTCTCCGGTTTTCATCCTCGAGACCGTGCAGCCGGCGGGCATCGCTGATCTCCATGCCGCCGTACTTCGCCCTCCACCGGTGGAGGCTCTGCTCGCTTACGCCGTGCCGCCTGCAGACGTCCTTCACCGGCGCTCCGGCCTCAGCCTCCTTGAGCACCGCGATGATCTGCTCCTCCGTGAACCGCTTTCCCTTCATGATCGCCCCTTTCCGGCCCCCGAATTCTCAACCCGGTGGACCGAATTCGTGGGGCAAGGTCAAGTCGTCCATGGAGTTCGTGCGGGAAGCCGAACTCCTGATCAATGTGAATCCCCTCATTCGGCGTCCGGGCCCGGCTGGCCTTCCCGAGTCGCCCTACACCTGTTGCGTCACTATCGTCGATGACCGTGGCAAGAAGTACGTCGCAGAGCTCTCGGGCTTCTGGTACCCCGAGCCCCCGAACACACCGCCCACCGTCCCGTAGCCGTCGCGTGCCGGACCGTCCGATTCACAAGCCAGCCCTTTCGCCATCGCCA
>CALBDV010000253.1 GCA_937927565.1 uncultured Holophagales bacterium | reverse complement strand
TCGATCCCCAGCTCCCTTTCGTCGCTCACGCCATAAATGTGACATCGACTGTCGCGTTTGTCAAGTGTCGAGTTGTGGGCGTCGCTTCAGGCGGATGACGGGAGAGGGTTACCTTCGCGTCCGAGCCGCTGCCTTGCGAGCCTTGCGCTTCCTGAACCGGGCCGTCACGTCGGTGCGGCTGTAGCGCGCCGGGATGGCTCTGCGCTGCAGGAACTCACGGAAGATGCTCTTCGCATCCCTCAGGGTGAGCACCTGGCTGGAGTCGACGCGTTCCGTGGAGTCGGGCCCGCGGACGACGGCAGGCTTCCCGGTGAGCGGCCCCTTGCCGAGTACCCAGTGCGTGAACGCGCCACCTGCACGGCAATCACGAACCTCGACGGTGAGGGCCGCCTTCGAGCCGAGGCACTGGGCATAGCTACCGTCCGGCAAGGAGAAGACCTCTCTGTCCGGAAGGCGTGTGATCCTTTGTCGGAGCATAAGGGCCGCGGTGTCCCAGTCGTCGATACGCTGCGAGGGCCAACCGTCGCCCGAGAGACGGTGAACATGCCACGGGACCTTCCTATCGGTTTCCCTGGCGGACCGACGGGGTCGCTTCTCACTGGGTGCCGAAAGATCGTTCGCGGCGATGCGTCCGAGGATGCGCTGGACAGTCCCTGCCCAATGGGCGACGACCTCTTCAAGGGCCGCCCAGTCGCTCTCGACTGCCATCCAGAACGCGACGTGTGGGTCTTCATCGTCGTCGATGTCCGCGTAGATTTCGTTCCTTCGCTTTTGAGCCAGGTCGAACCGGCGAGCCGTTCCCTTGTGGATGAGCTTGCTGGCTTCCACGCTGTCGGGCACCACCCAACCGAGGACGAAACAGAGCCGCGGGAACCTGGCCGAGAGCCCAACGAGGAGCTCATCGGGTTCGTACCGGGCTTGCTCGAACCGGTAGATCCGCCGGACCATCCCTCGCTCCAGGCTCTCTCGGCGTTCGACCGTGACCCCCCACGGATCCGTGACCTCCTCGGCGCAGATCACGCACCCGGTGGCCAGGTACTCGCTGAGCGCCTTGAACGAGAGGTCCAGCCGGCGAGAACGTGAGCCCGCCGCCTTG
>CALBDV010000252.1 GCA_937927565.1 uncultured Holophagales bacterium | reverse complement strand
CGTGGGAGTACCTCGCGCTCGACGAGGCGCAGAACATCAAGAACCCC
Organism: uncultured Holophagales bacterium; assembly: GCA_937927565.1. Classification (GTDB taxonomy): domain Bacteria; phylum Acidobacteriota; class Thermoanaerobaculia; order UBA5066; family UBA5066; genus UBA5066. The sequence goes on along the minus strand of CALBDV010000252.1, from coordinate 12,748 downwards.
GGCACCGCGCAGTCGCGTGCCGTCCGCGCCCTTCGCTCCACGCGCCGCGCGGCCCTCACCGGCACACCGCTGGAGAACCGCCTCTCCGAGCTGAAGGCGATCCTCGACTTCCTCAACCCCGGTCTCCTCGGCTCCGACGAGGCGTTCCGGCGCGCCTTCTCCATCCCCATCGAGCGGCACCACGACCCCGTCGCCCGCGAGCGCCTCCGGCGCCTCACCGCTCCCTTCCTCCTCCGCCGGACGAAGACCGACCCGGCCATCGCGCCCGACCTCCCCGACAAGATCGAGACGAAGGAGTGGGTCGGCCTCTCGCGAGAGCAGGCCACTCTCTACCGCGCCACGACGAAGGCCCTCCTCGAGGGAATCGGCAAGGCGCAGGGGCAGAGCCGCCGCGCCAAGGTCCTCCTTCTCCTCCTGCGGCTCAAGCAGATCTGCAACCACCCGGCGCTCTTCCTCGGCGACGGCAGCCGGCTCGACGGGCGCTCCTCCAAGCTCACCCGTCTCCTGGCCATGCTCGAGGAGACCGAGGCCGAGAGCCGCCCCGCGCTCCTCTTCACGCAGTTCAGCGAGATGGGCCACCTCCTCGTCCGCGCCCTGCGCGACAAGTTCGACAAGGAGGTCCTCTTCCTGCACGGCGGCGTGCCGCGCCTTGCCCGCGTCGAGATGGTCCGCCGCTTCCAGGAGGACGAGGACCCGCCCCTCTTCTTCGTCCTCTCCCTCAAGGCCGGCGGGGCCGGCCTCAACCTCACCCGCGCCTCGCACGTCTTCCACGTCGACCGCTGGTGGAACCCCGCGGTCGAGGACCAGGCCACGGACCGCGCCTTCCGCATCGGCCAGACGCGGCACGTCCAGGTGCACAAGTTCGTCTGCCGGGGCACGCTCGAAGAACGGATCGACGGAATGATCGACGAGAAGAAGGAGCTGGCCCGCTCCATCATCGGCGCGGGCGAGAGCTGGATCACCGAGCTCTCCAACGAAGAGCTCGCCGACCTCGTCGCCCTTGGCCGGGACGCCGTCGAAGCCGGGGAAGGAGGCTGAGGTGACCCCGAAGAAGCGCCTCGTCGACCTGCCTCTCGCGGCCGCTCCCGTTGCCGGCTGGGGCGAGCGCTGGCTCGCCGCGGCCTCAGGGGCCGGCCGCGCGCGCATCGAGAAGGGCCGCGCCCTCGTCGCCGAGGGAGCCCTCACCGCGCTCTCCATCAAGCCGGGTGTCGTCGAGGCCGAGGTGCGCGACCGGGGCCGATCCCTCCTCTCGCTGCGCCTGCGCGTCCGCCCCCTGAACGAACGGGTCTTCGAAAGCGCCCTGAAGGCCTTCGCCGAGCGGGCGCGAACCGCCGCGGAGCTCCTCTCGGGCTCCCTCCCCGAGGAAGCCGACGCCGTCTTCTCCGCCGCGGGCGGAGCGCTCCTCCCGGTCTCCTCGGGCGACGTCTCCGTGACCTGCCCGTGCGGCGACGGCGCCGTCTGCCGTCACGCTGCCGCCGTTCACGTCGCCCTTGCCGAACGCTTCGACCGGGACCCCTTCCTCCTCCTCCTTCTCCGCGGCAAGGGTCGCGACGAGATCCTCGCCCGACTGCGCGACGCCCGCTCGCGGCGCACGATGCCCGCCCCGGCGGCGCCGAGGAGAGCGGAAGCCGCGGTGTCCGTCCCGCTCGAGCCGCTCCCGGAGGTCCGTCCCGAGGCCTTCTTCCGACCCCTCGTCCCCCTCTCGACGCTCAAGACGCGCTTCGTCCCGCCCGAGCATCCCGAGGCGCTCCTGACCCGGCTCGGACCCCCGCCCCTCGAGGACGACGACGCCGCGCGCCTCCTCGTCGACATGCACCGCGCCATCGGGCGTTCCGCCGCCGACCGCCTCACCGAGGCCGAGTGGCGCCGCGTCACCCCTCGCGGGCGGGCGTCGGGGGAATAGTCGAGGCCTCCGTCCTCCAGCCCGGAGAGAGGAGGACGAGGAGACCGACGGCCAGACACACCGCTCCGTTCGCGATCCACGGCGTCACGCCGGAGGTCACGAGCTCCGCGCCGCCGCGCAGGACGGTGACCCCGACCGCCGTGAAGACGTAGGCCCACGGGTCGTCCTTCAGGAACAGCGCCACGCCCAGGGCCAGCGCCGCCGCCGGCAGAGAGCCGGAGACGAGCGGCACCACGATCTCGCCGAAGGTCCGGGCGTCGAGCGGCGCCCAGCACCCGAAAGCGGCGAGTCCGAGGGTGGCCTGCGCGAAACGCGTCGGGGCGAGCTCACGGAAGAGGAGCGCGGCGAGGGCCGCTCCGCCTGCGGCCAGGAGCGCCAGCTCGGTCCCCGAAGCCAGGACCGAGGCTGCCGGAAGCCAGCCGTCGATCCCGGGCGGAAAGCCGAAGCCCCCCGTCCCCGCCGCCAGCGGGAACGCCGCGCCCAGGCTCGCCTTCAGGCCTCGCGCCGCGAAGACGAGAAGCGCCGTCGCCCCCGCGGCCCGGAGCGCGCGGTTCCTTCCGCCCGGCAGCGGACGCCGCAGGAGGCCGAGGACGTGCGGCGCGACCGCCGTCACGAGCCCCACCGCCACGAGCGCGAGCGCGTAGGAGAAGAGGAGTCCCGCCGCCACCCCGATCGCCGCCGTCACGGCATAAACCGCCAGCGGCATGTCGGCGGGCCAGGTCCTGAGGAGCGTCGGCAGGTTCGAGACGCGCTCGAAGAGCGCCGGCAGCGTCAGGAGCACCGCCCAGCGCGCCGCCTCCCGCCAGCGCATTCTCCCCGCACGGTGCGCCCTCAGCAGCACCACGAGCCCGAGCCCGAGCACCGTACCGAAGCCCGCCACCTTCAGCGCCAGCGCCACGTACGTCGCCGTCGTGCTCCGTCCCTGCGCGCGCGCCCACTCCTCGGGCAGCTTCAGCGCCGTCGCCACGAGCGAGGGCACCGCTCCCGCCACGCTCACCGTCACGCGGCGACGCGCTTCGCCCGCGGCCTGCGACGGCACCTCGAAAACGATCCGGTGGTCCCGTCGCCCCTTTCGCTCCTCCACGTTCGACGAGACGACGGCGAGCGACGCCGGATCGATTCCGCGGCCCCGCGCCGCCGCGCTCGCCGTCTCGAGCGCCTCCGCCGGGGAGAGGCTCGCGCCCGCCTCTTCCTCCGGAAGGCCCCGCGAGAAGCCCGTCACGCGGCCGTCCCGCGCGTCGACGACGACCCACCACCGATGCCGGTCCCGCTCCCGCGCGAAGCGCACCTGCCAGACCGGCCCCGGAAGGATCCTCGTCGCCCACGTTCGCAGCACCGGCATCCCGCCGTGCGCCAGCAGCCAGCGCTCCGCGTTGCGTTCCCAGCCGTAGGGAATGAGCCCTGCGCCCGTCTCCCCCGCGTCCTCGAGCGATGGCAGGGCCGAGCCGGCCGCGGCGACGGCCAGGTAGCGGTCCGGGTCGTCCCCCTGGGTCTTCACGAAGGATCGTGCCGCCGCAATCGCGTCCGTGCGCGAAACGCGCACGTCGACGTCCAGGCCGCCGCGCGGGAGGACGGCACGCACGAGGAGCAGCGCCGCGACCGAGACCACGGCCGCGGCGACGACGTGGTTCACCGAGAGGGGCTTCGGCGCGACGATCGCCGGCGCCTCGCTGCTCGCCCCGGGCCAGGGCGGTGGCGCCGAGCCCACCTCGGCGTTCGTCAGTCCCTTCTCGGCCACGAAGCCGCCCCTCCTCAGCGCGAGGACTCCCGCGACCACCAGGGGCAGCAGCAGCACCCCTGCAGCCAGCGCCCCCGACACGGCGAAGTAGGTGCTCGTCGAGCGAACCAGGATCAGCGACGTGTAGACCGCGTCCACCGTGAAGTGCCAGACGAGAAGGGGAAAGAGGTCGAGCTTCAGCATCACCATGCCGATGACGACCCCGGCGAGCCCCACCTCCACGCCCCGGATCCAGAACGGCTGGTTGGGATAGCTCGAATGCGCGAAGCCCCAGATCAACGCCGGCACTCCCACCGCGACCCACGCCGGCGCGAAGCGGCGCAGGAACGGGATGGAGAACATCCGCGACGAGAACTCTTCCGTGGTCGCCGGCACGAACCCCATCAGCAGCACGCCCAGCCAAGGAAGGCTCGTCCCGAGCAGGTTCGAGTAGGGGACGTCCGCGGGCGACCAGGCCCCGAGCCGGTCGGCCGCGAGATAGAAGAGGACCTGGTAGGCGAAGAACCCCGCCGTCAGCGCGTATCCCGCCAGGAGCCCCAGAAAGACCCTCTTCGTCCCGAACGCACGCCGCGAGAAGACGCGCCCGAGAGCCGGCTTCTCCGGGTACGCCTCCCGGTACTCCGGCTCGCCCCCCGCCACGAGCAGGAGCAGGAGCAGGCCCAGCAGGCACGCCGCCCCGAAGTCCGAGAGAAGCGCCTGCGCCAGGAAGCTCGCCCAGCTCTCGGTCGTCTCGTACGAGAAGAGCGTGATCGGCAGCTCGTTCAGCGAGGCCGCCATCTGCAGCACCGTCCCGGTCATCGCGAAGGCGAGCGCCCAGTGCCACTTCACGTCGTGCCGCCGCAGCCGTTCGAAGAAGGCCAGCACGAGCGCGAGAGCCGTCAGCACCAGCCCGAAGGTCGCCACCGCCCCCGCCGCGCGGTTCTTCGAGCGGAGAGTCGCGTACGCCTGCCGCCACGCCTCGGGCACGTCCAGCCAGAGCGAAGAGCGCCCCACCTGGTCGCCCTGCACCTCCACGAGGTACCGGATCGCCGCGCCGTTCCAGCGCAGCACCTTCGACTCCCAGACGAACGTCCGGTCGACGCGCGCCGGCCGCTTCTCCTCCGTCGCCTCCACGAAGCTCAGCTCGGCCGGGTCGAGCCCACGGTGCGTCCGGAGCGTCTCCTCCGCCATCGCCCGCGCCCGCTCCGACCCCGCGTCGGCGGCAGGGGCCTTCTCCGGCAGGATTCGCCGGAACGACAGCAGCTCCCCCGCCGGCGACACGAAGGCGCGCAGCTCACCCTTCTCCAGCGGCTTCACGAACCGGAACGACCACCGCCAGACCGGTACCTCCCGCCCCAGCAGCGGCACCGCCCTCGCGAGCCCCAGCTCCCGCTCGAGAAAGACCTTCGCTTCGTCGTCGTGGTCGAAGACCCCCAGTGCCTTCCGCCCCGCCACGTCGAAGCCGCGAGCGGTCAGCGCCCGCTCCGCCACGCGGCGCGCCTCCTCCCTCGTCACGCGGAAGTCGATCGACGCCTCCGGAAACGCCTTCGAGAACAGTGTCGTCCCGACCGCCGTCCCCAGAGCGATCACGGTCACGCACACCGCGATCAGCCCACGATCCGCCCGGGACAACCGCTCAATGCTCATCGTTCTCGATCGAGGGGAGTCCGACCGGCGTTCCGGCAGGTCGACGAGCCCCTCTGCAACAGGCTCCCGAATGCGGCAGGGTACGGACCTCTACTCGATCGCCTCGACGCGGCGAGGGTCGACGAGCTCGACTCGGAACGTGGGGGTGAGGGTCAGGGTGAGGGCGGCGAGGCGGCAGGGCCAGCCTTCCTTGCGGAGGCGGGCGCCGACGCGGTCCCAGATCCAGTGGGCGAGGTTCTCGGCCGTGGGGACGGTGTCGCGGAACTCGGGGATCTCCTCGTTGAGGTTGCGGTGGTCGAGGGGCCGGTCGACCTCTTCCTTGAGAAGGCGGTCGAGGTCGACGAGGTTCACGACCATGCCGTGCTCGGGGTCGGGCTCCCCTTCCACGGAGATCTCGAGGGCGTAGTTGTGGCCGTAGCCCGCGAGGTTGGACGCCGCGCCGTACGTTTCGCGGTTCCACTCCTCGGACCGGTCGCGGCGGAAGAGGCGGTGGGCGGCGTTGAAGTGGATGGTCCGCGAGAGGAGAAGCATCGGGGAGGATTCTATCGATGCGGGCCTGACGTTGCCTCCCGCTCGCTTCTTGAGCATGATGGCCGGAGTGTCGAAGGCCGGCGAATCGCGATGACCCTGCCGCACGGAACACGCCTCGGCCCCTACGAGATCCTCGCGCCGATCGACGTGGGGGGCATGGGGTCGGTCTACCTCGGGCGGGACGTGCGCCTGATGCGCGACGTGGCGGTGAAGGTCCTGCCGCTCGGGATGATGCAGGACGATCGCGCCGTGGAGCGGTTCCTGCGCGAAGCCCGCGCGGCGGCCGCGCTGTCGCACCCGAACATCGTCGCGATCCACGACGTGGGCGACTCGGTCGTGAGCCTGGCGGGTCCGATCGGCCCCAGGGACGTGCGAATCCGCTACCTCGTGGAGGAGTACGTCGACGGCGGCTCGCTGCGCCAGGTGCTGAAGGGGAACTGGCGCCCCGACCTGCCGACGGTCGCCGGCTGGGCGGTCGGAATCCTCCGCGCGCTCGCGGCCGCGCACGACAAGGGGCTCGTCCACCGCGACCTGAAGCCCGAGAACGTCCTCGTCGACTCCCAGGGAAACGCGAAGATCGCCGACTTCGGCCTCGTCCGCTGGATCTACCCGCAGACCGCCGCCCCGTCGACGCGAGACGAGAAGAGGAACGGCCCCGCGACGCTGACGAACACCGGCTTCGTCGTGGGGACGCTCGGGTACATGAGCCCGGAGCAGGTGAAGGGCGAACCGGTCGACGGGCGGAGCGACCTCTTCGGCTTCGGCATCCTCCTGTTCGAGCTGGTGACGGGGACTTCGCCGTTCGCGCGCAGCAGCACCGACGCGGCGTTCGACGCCGTCCTCAACCTCGTTCCCTCGCCCCTTCACGCTCTCGTGCCCAACGTGCCCGAACGCCTCACGCGGGTGGTTTCGTGGTGCCTCGAGAAGGAGCCCGAAAAGCGCCCCGCTTCGGCGCGAGCGCTCCTGCCACACCTGGAGAGACTCCAGGCCGAGCTGGCCGGGAGCGCCCGCGCATCGTCCACCGGCCTGCCGCGCCTCGCCGCAGGGCCCGAAGCGCCCCGTGGCATCACCCCGATGCTCTGGCTCGCGACGGCGGGGGCGGTCCTCATCGCGTTCGGCGGGGGGTTCGCCGCCGGCCGGGCGCGACCCGAGCCCCCCCTCTCTCCCGCCTCGGCCGCGGCCTGGACGGCGCTGCCCCTCTCGATGCCGGGGCCTCCGGCGATCGAGGTGGCACTCCTGCCGGGCGGCCGCCGCGCGCTGCTCGGGAGCGGCGAGCTCGTCGACGCGGGGGCGGGACGGGTCCGGCGGCGCGCCCTGGGCGGGACGGTGGAGGGTCCCGTCGTCGGCCGCTCGGGGAGCGCGGTGATCGGAACGACCGAGATGGGCGTCGTGGAGGTGCCGCTTCCGGCGGGAACGCCCGCCAGGACGCTCGTCGCCGACGGCTTCGAGCCGTCGCTCTCGCCGGACGAGAGCTCCCTGGCGTTCGTCCGCCGCGACGATTCGTCGAGCGAGCTCTGGGTGGCCCGACGCGATGGAGGCTCGCCTCGGCGCATCGCCCGGGCCGAGGCCGCGTTCTGGGCCTGGCCGGTGTTCACGGCCGACGGCGCGAGCCTTCTCTTCTACGACGTGGAGCGAACCGGACCGCGGGCCGGGACGGGGGTCCTCTTCTCGGTCCGCCTGGCCGAGGGAACGCCTCTCCCGTTCGGGCCGGACGTGCGCCTCGAGCCGGGCGGGCGTCCGGCCATCCTGGAAGGCGGTGACGTCCTGGTGAGAACGTACGGGGTTCGGGACGCGCTGCTCCTCGAGAAGGAGGGACGCGAGGCGGTGCCGCTGCCGTTCGGGGCGGGGCTCTCGGTGCTCGTCGCCTCTCCCGGGGGCGAGACGATCGCGGCCCGCCCCGAAGGGGGGCCGCTCGTCCTCTGGAGAAGGTCTCCCGGCCCTACTTGACGCCCAGGAGCTCGACCTCGAACAGGAGGGTCGCTCCGGGCGGGATGACGTTGCCGGCGCCGCGGTCCCCGTAGCCGAGCTGGGGCGGGATGAGAAGCGTGCGCTTGCCGCCGACCTTCATCGTGGAGACGCCCTCGTCCCAGCCCTTGATGACGCGCCCGCGTCCGATGGGGAACTCGAACGGAGAGCCGCGGTCGACCGAGCTGTCGAACTTCGTGGTCTTCGCCTCGTTCACCCAGAGCCAGCCCGTGTAGTGCATGACACACGTCTGGCCCGTCACAGGGGAGGGACCGGTCCCGACGACGAGGTCTTCGTAACCGAGTCCGCTTTCGGTCTTCACCATCTTCGACTCCTTCTTCGCCTCGGCCGGAGCCTCGGTCTTCGCGGCGGCGGGCGCCACGGTCTTTGCCTTCGGGGCTGCGGTCTTCGGGGCCGTCTTCTGTTGCGCGAACGCCGCGGACGCAGCGAGCGCGAGGGCGCAGAGGAGCGCCGTCGTGGACTTCGTCATGTTCGTCCTCCTGAGATCTCCCGGCCGCGCCGGGAGCGGGGAGTCTAGGGGCGCCCCCCGGGAATGGAAAGCGCGCGCCTGCCGCGCAGGGGAACCCGTCATCAGACGGCGGGTGCAGACGCGATCGACTTCTCCAGCTCCTCGACGTCCTCGCGGCTGCCGATGTAGAGCGGGGTCCGCTGGTGGTTCTCCTCGGGGAAGATGGAGACGATCCGCTTGCGCCCGTCGATCGCCAGTCCGCCCGCCGCCTCGACGACGGCCGCCAGCGGCGCCGCCTCGTACATGAGCCTCAGCTTCCCCTCGGGCGAGCCGTCGGTGCCGGGGTAGAGAAAGATGCCGCCGCGCAGGAGGATCCGGTGGACGTCGACGACGAGGGCTCCCGAGTAGCGCGTGGAGCGCGGGCGGCCCCGCGCCGGGTCGGGCGTGTGCAGCCCCTCGACGAAGCGTCGCGGCCCCTCGGGCCAGGTGGAGACGAAGCCCTCGTTACACGCGTAGTAGGTGCCGCGGCGGGGAATCCGGATGTCGGGATGGGAGAGGAGGAACTCCCCGATGCCCGGGTCGAGGGTGAAGCCCTGGACGCCTGCCTTCGGCCCGGCGGTGTAGACGAGCATCGTGGCGGGGCCGTAGACGAAGTAGCCCGCGACGACCTGCTCCTGCGAGATGCGCGCGAGGAGCTCGGCCTCGGAGTGGATCGGGCCGGAGCCGCCGATTCGCCGCACGGAGAAGATCGAACCGACGGCGCCGTTGATGTCGAGGTTGGAGGAGCCGTCGAGCGGGTCGACGAAGACGACGTACTTCCCCGCCGACGCGGCGACGGCCTCGTTCTCGGGGAGGCGGGCGGGAAGGTCCATCTCCTCGGTGACGACGGTCGGGACGAGCTGCCCGTAGGCGAAAGCCTCGAGGAAGACGTCGTTCGCGAGGGCGTCGAGCTTCTGCTGATCCTCGCCCTGGACGTTCGTGTGCCCGGAGGGTCCGAGGACCTCCGCGAGACCGGCTCGGGAGAGGAGGCGCGCGATCCTCTTCCCCGCGAGCGCGAGCTGCGAGAGGAGGGCCGAGAGCTCGCCGGTCGCCTGCGGGTAGCGCCGTTCGGTCTCGAAGAGGTGGCGGTGGAGGCGGGTCCCGACGGTTCCGGTAGAGGTCACGGTTTCACCTCTCCTTGCGAGGCACCGGCCGCGGCGCGGGCCGCAGCCCTCGCGGCGCCGAGGATGGCGCAGGAGTCGTTGAGGACGACGCGGATCGGGATGCGGGCGAGAAGCGGCCCGAATCGCCCCTTGGCCGCGAAGGCGGTGAAGAAGCCGTCCCGAAGGAGCGGGAGGATCTTCGGCGCGATGCCGCCGCCGACGTAGACGCCGCCCGTGGCGAGGGTCTTCAGCGCGAGGTTTCCCGCCTCGCCGCCGTAGAGCGAGACGAAGCGGTGCATCGTCCTCTGGCAGACGGGGTCGGTCTCGTCGAGCGCGGCGCGGCTGACGACGGGGGCCGGGTCGCCGGAGGCGGCGATCGCGCTCGTGAGCCACTCGGGCTCGGGAAGGCCCGACAGGCCGCGCTCGAAGCGGTAGAGCGTGGCCAGGCCAGGCCCCGAAACGACGCGCTCCCACGAGACGTGCCCGTGGCGCAGGCGCAGGGTCTTCAGGAGCTCGATCTCCTCGTCGTTGCGCGGCGCGAAGGAGGCGTGCCCCCCCTCGGAGGGCATCGGGATGAAGCCGTTCGGGGATCGGAAGAGCAGCGCCTCTCCGAGGCCGGTGCCGGCCGAGATGAGGGCGCCGTTGCCCGTCGGGTCCTCTTCGCCCCGGTTGAGGATCTCGAAGTCGGAAGCGCCGAGCTCGGCGAGGCCCCAGGCGTTCGCGGCGAGGTCGTTGAGGACGACCGCGGGGACGCCGAGGTCGGCCCGGATCTCCTCGGCGTCGATGGAGAAGGCCACGTTCGTCCCCTCGGCACGGCCGTGCCGTACGGGGCCGGCGACGCCGAAGGCGGCCGCTTCGAGCCGTTTCTCGCCCGCGAGGAAGCCGTCGAAGGCGTCGTGGAGGGTCGAGAAGTCGCGCGTCGGGAAGCGCGCGCGGCGCTTCTCGACGAGGCGCCCGTCCTCCACCTCGAAGAGGGCGAGGCGCATGTTCGTTCCGCCGACGTCTCCGGCGAGCAGCATCGTCAGTCCTCCCCCGCGGCCGCGCGGTCCAGGAAGAAGAGCCTACATGGTGTCCGGCCGCAGCTCTAGGGCCGCCGCCAGCGCCGCCCATCGCGGGCGAGGAGCTCCATGGCCGCCTCGGGGCCCCACGTCCCGGCCTCGTAGTTCGGAAGGTCGCGCGGCGGGTTCTCCCGCCAGACGTCGAGGACGGCCGTGACGAGCTCCCAGGCCGCCTCCACCTCGTCGCGCCGCGCGAAGAGGGTCGGGTCGCCGTTGAGCGCGTCGAGGAGGAGCCGCTCGTAGGCGTCGGGGGTCTTCTCGCCGAAGTGCTCCGAGTACTTGAAGTCCATCTTCACCGTCTCGACGCGCATCGTCGGGCCGGGCTGCTTGGCGCCGATCCTGAGCGCGATCCCCTCGTCGGGCTGGATCCTCAGGACGAGGACGTTCGGCTCCTGGACGAGGAAGCCCGCCCTCCGGAAGAGCGCGATGGGGGGCGTCTTGAAGGTGATGGCGATCTCGGTGACGCGCCTGGGCAGGCGCTTGCCCGCGCGGAGGTAGAACGGCACGCCGGCCCAGCGCCAGTTCTCGATCTGGAGCTTCCAGGCGGCGTACGTCTCGCGTCCGGAGGCGGGGGCGACGTGGGGCTCCTGCCGGTAGCCGGGGACGGGCTGGCCGTCGATCGACCCCGGGGCGTACTGCCCGCGCACCGTGTCGCGCAGGATCTCCTCGGGCGTCTGCGGCCGCACCGAGCGGAGGACCTTGACCTTCTCGTCGCGGACGACGTTCGCCTCGAAGGCGACGGGGGGCTCCATCGCCACGAGGCAGAGGAGCTGGAGCATGTGGTTCTGGACGATGTCGCGGAAGATCCCCGACTCCTCGTAGAACTTCCCGCGCCCCTCGACGCCGAGCGTCTCGGCGACGGTGATCTGGACGTGGTCGACGTAGCGCCGGTTCCAGAGCGGCTCGAAGATGCCGTTGCCGAGGCGGAAGACGAGGAGGTTCTGGGTCGTCTCCTTGCCGAGGTAGTGGTCGATGCGGAAGATCTGGCTCTCGCGGAACGCGTGGCGGACCTTCTCGTTGAGGGCGCGGGCCGAGGCGAGGTCGTGCCCGAACGGCTTCTCGACGACGAGACGCGACCAGGGGGCGGCGGGCTCCACCAGGTGGACGAGCCCCGCCTCGCCGAGTCGCGCGGCGGCGTCGCCGATGCCCGAGGGCGGGATCGCGAGGTAGTAGAGCCGGTTTCCCGGGAGACGCCGCTCCCCCTCGAGCGCCTCGAGGCGGGCCTTCAGGTCGACGAAGCTCTGCGTCTCCTTCAGGTCGCCCTTGAAGTGGAAGAGCCGCGCGGCGAAGCCCGCCCACTCTTCGTCCCCGTGGGCCGTCCGGCCGAACTCGGCGAGGGCGGAGCGCAGGTCGTCGCGCCAGGCCTCGTCGGAGTCGACCGAGCGGGCGAAGCCGACGATGGCCGTCTCCGGGGCGAGCTGCCCCTGGCAGTGGAGCTCGAAGAGGGCCGGAACGAGCTTGCGCCGCGCGAGGTCGCCCGAGCCCCCGAAGATGACGATCGTCGCCGCGGGAGGAGGGGTGGAGCTCATGCCCGCGGTCGGACGGGCCGGCTCACGACGTCCGGATCTTGACCGTGCGGGCCGACTCGAGGAGGGTGGCGCGGCGCCGCTCCTCGACGACGCCGAGGAGCTCGTCGTAGGACCTCTCGAAGGAGACGATCCCCTCGCCCTGGAGCTTCTCGCCGAGGGCCTCGACGTCGAATCCGAGCTCCTTGAGCTCGTCCAGTGTCCGGCGCGCCTCGTCGACCCCTTCGAGGACGGTGTCGCCGAGGTCGCGGCCGTGGTCGAGGAGGGCCTCGAGCGTCTTCTCCGGAAGGGTGTTCACGGTGTCCGGGCCGACGAGGTTCTCGACGTAGAGGAGGTCGGAATAGGCGGGGTTCTTCGTCCCGGTGGAGGCCCAGAGCGGGCGCTGCACGCGGGCCCCCTTCGCCGCGAGCGCCTTCCACGCGCCGGTCCCGAACGCCGCGAGATAGTCCTGGTAGACGACCTTGGCGTTTGCGAGGGCGGCCTTTCCGCGGAGAGCCTCGAGCCTCTGGCGCAGCGGCGCCGGCGCCCCCTGTGCCTTCTCGGTCAGGAGCTTGTCGACGAGCGTGTCGACGCGGGAAACGAAGAACGACGCGACGGAAGCGACCTTCCCCGGGTCTCCGCCGGCGGCGACGAAGGCGGCGACGCCGGCCTGATAGGCGTGGGCGACGTCGCGGTAGTGCTTGCGGTTGAACATGAGCGTCACGTTGACCGAGACGCCCGCGCCGATGAGCGTGCGGATGGCGACGCAGCCGGCCGGCGTCGCGGGGACCTTGATGAAGACGTTCGGCCG
>CALBDV010000251.1 GCA_937927565.1 uncultured Holophagales bacterium | reverse complement strand
GTCTGCATCGGCGAAGTCTGCGTGGACGGTCTGTCCCGGCTTCCGAAGGGCTCGGAGGTTCACGTGAGCTTCAAGATCGACGTGGCGGGCGCCCTGGAGGCGACGGTCACGGAAGCCTCCACCGGCAAGGGAAAGGTCGCCCGGCTCGACCGGGGACAGCCGCAGGCCGGACAGTCCCCTGCGAGCGGCGGCGCTCAGCGGAGCTTCGATGAGAGGTGCCGGCACCTCGAGTCGCTACGGGTCCTGGAGGGATGACCCGTGAAATGCAGTAGCTGCGGATCCGTCCTACCCTCCGGGGCTGCCGCGTGCCCCGCGTGCAGCGGGAGCCCGGCGACCTCGTTTCTCGAGCGGAGCGGCGAGGTAAAGAAGACCCTGCTCGAGACGACTGCGCGGATTCCGGCGCGGCCCCCGCAGCCGGACCTCGAGAAGACGGCGATGCTGGACCGGACCGCCACAATTGGCCGTCCCGCCGCCGATCCGGATGCAATGGGTACGACGACGCGGACTCTGACCGGCAGAGGGAAGGGTTCCGTGGAGCTCGTGCGCGCGTGGCTCGACGACCAGAAGCACTACGGCGACCTGCTCGAGCTGGAAACGGTCCTCTGCCTGCCCGAGGGCCAGGCAATCGAGGAAACCCGCCTGCGGCTGAAGGAAAAGCAGAAGATGGCCCGGATCTGGGCGGAGGCCCAGAAGGCCGATCTCCAGACCCTGGGCCGCAGTGCCCTGGACAAGCTCCGGAACCTGGAGGAAGAGCTCAGTGCCATCCTAGAAAAGGGTTTGCCAGCGCTCGTCAGCGACCTCCGGACAAAACAGCTCCAGTTCTCTCTTCGGAGCTTCGAGGCCCAGGCGCGCGCTTTGGTTACCGGTAAGGTGCTGAAGGCGCACGCTCTCATGACCCTCCGGGAAATGGCCAGCAAGGCGGACTTGACGGAGGCGGACGTCGCCCCGCTGCTTCAGCGTTTGGAGGAAGAAGGAGTCGCGGTCGGCCTGCCGTTCGCCGGGCAGCGCCTCGCGAGCCGGCAGGAGTTCATTGCTGCGTGCCGGGCCGACCCGGCGGCCCTTGAGACGGTGTTTGCGGACGAGGCAAGAGTCTACGACCTGAGCCTTCGGCTCCAGGACTGCCTTGATGTCTCAGGGGCCAAGCGCTCGGTCGAGCAGCTGCGCTCGTCATTCCCTGCGGATCCGGCAATGGCCGCCTGTGCCCTTCTTTGGCGGCTCGGTGATCGGAGCCTCCCTCTGAGCAGCGGAGTCGCGGACGACCTCGCCTCCTGGGTTCGTGGAGTTCACCAGGGTGTCTTCACGGGTCCCTCGGTCGAAGCTCTGCGGTCTGGCCGCCTCTCACTGTGGCTGAGGGAAGGCCTACAACAGCCGGTACTCCAGGCGGACGCCGATGAAGCTGCGCAGCGTCACAGTCAAGGCGAGGATGGCGAGGAGGCCCTCTGGCACGTCGCCTTCCGAGCAGAGGAGGCACTTGGGCCGCAAGATCTGGACCCTCAGACCGCGCGTGACGCGATAGCACGCCTGGTCTCGAAGAAGCCGGGCTTCACGGAGGCGGTCTATCGGCTCGGCGTGGCAGAGTCCTCGCTGGGGCGGACCGAAGCTGCGTTGAAGCTGCTGAGACGGCTCGCTGAGTCGGATTCTGGGGTCATCGGAAGGCTGAGGGAGCAGGCGCGAACGACCCGGAACGAGGATCTTCGTCGGTCTCTCCACGCCCTGCTGATCCCGCTCGAGCAGGAGGCCCAGGTCCGAACGACGTCGCCCGTGCCAAGGACGCAACCGCCCGCTCTGCCGGCGAAAACGAACAGCCGAGCGGTGGCCATCGCCTCGGCTCTGGGTGCCACCGCCCTGGGCGTAATCATTACCATTTTCGTCTTCTCGTCGAAGGGAAGCCGCGAACTCCCTGCCCAGGGAACTCCAAGCTCTGTTGCGCAGGGAATGCCCTCCGCGGTGCCAGCTCAAAGGGTCGACGCAACGCCCGTGGCCGAGACGAGCCAGGGACCGACGCAGGCACAGCGCGATGAAGAAAGGAGGAAGCAGCAGGAAGCAAAGGAAGCCGAAGAGGCCGTAGCGGCCCGTCGGAACTTGGATGCGCGAACGGCGGTGGCTAGCGAGACTCAGAAGATAGAGGAACTCGTGGCCGCTGGCAGCTTCGAGGCGGCTGGCGAGAAGATCGATGCAGCTCGGATGCGGGCGGCCGCGCTCCCGGGTGGCGCGTTGGACGAGCTGCAGAAGCTGACCGACCTCGAGCGAAGGGTCCGGAAGGCAGTGGTCGAGAAGGAACTCGAGGCAGGGCGCCGAAGGCTTCACGAAGAGGAACTGAAGGGACGAATCGCAGAGATAGAAAAGCTCATCGAAACTGGGAAGCTGCCCGAAGCGCAGGACAGGGCCAACGGCTTGATAGGTCGCCAGGACATTCCGGATGAGACCCGTGCGGTCGCGCAGACCCTCCTTGATCGGGTCAATGAAGAGTGGAAGAAGCGATTCGAAACGGCCCAGGTGACAGCGACGACGAAGAAGAAGAACGAATCGACGAAACCGAAATAGCGGGAGGAGATGGGAATGAGAAAGACAACATCAGTCGTGCTGGTCTGTGTCCTTGCGATGCTTTCTTTCCCGGGGTGTCAGTCCTCTGCCGGCAAGGGCGCAGGCCTGGGAGCCTTTCTGGGAGGTGTTTTGGGGGCTGGCGTTGCGATCGCGACCGGCCACCAGGACAATGTCCTCGGGTACGCGGCCGCTGGGGCCGCGGCTGGCGCAGCCACGGGCTATTTCATCGGGAAGGCCAAGGATCGCAGGGTGAAGGACCGGAACGAAGCCATCGCGCAGGCGAACTACACAACATCTCAGGGGATGCTCGTGCGTATTGAAGGCGCCTCAGCCGCGCCAGAGAGCTTGAAGCCCGGCCAGACTGCGCAGATCAGCTGTGACTATGTCGTCATTTCCCCGAATGCGAGGCAATCGATTCCCATGAAGGCTTTCTGCACGCTGCAATCTGGTGGCCAAAGCCTTGTTGAGAACGAAATGGACCTGACTCCGGTGGCCAACGGGGGCGCCGTTTTGAACTCGGAGTTTCAGATGGCAATACCTAAGAACGCGCCGACCGGTACCTACACTTTCAATATCCGTCTTGTCGATGGGATTGGCGGCAGAGAAAGCCAACAGAAGATCAACCTCTACGTCAGCTGAGCAGAGGAGCGATCTGGAAGCGACACGCAGAGACGTAGTCGCGGAAACGCACAGAGAGCAAATGGTCTCGACGATCTGTCCGGGATAAGCATCGCGGAACAACCGGCTCTTGGCGATCCATGTGGTATCTCTAGGCCAAGAACCGCTGAAGAACGATCGACCCACGGCAAAATAGCCTGCCAGAACGGAAAGCAAAGTGCTCATATGCCGTCCGAACCTGAAGCCTCTCTCGCTGGTGTTGAGCCTCGTCATCGGATCCTTCTTCCTCTGTAGCTGCGGTGCAGCGAGAACGGCGATCAAGACAGGCGACGCGTCGCTGGAGCGAGGCGATCAGTACGGAGCCGCCAATCAGTATCTGGATGCCTTGGGATTGGATCCGACGAATACGAAGGCGCTAGCGAAACTGGGTGCCATCGCCAAGGGGGCATACGACCAGAAGCTCGCGATTGCGAAGGGGCACAGGGATCAGGGGAACCTGCCCCGTTCGTTGACCGAGTACAAGGAGCTCGCTCGCTTCCTCAGTCGTCTCGACAGCTACAAGGTCCTGACCTTCGTTCCCGTGAATGTCGGGCAGGCCATCCAGGAAATCAGTAGCGGTGCAGCAGAGGAACGCTACCAGGCCGCTGAGACAGCGTCTGGCCGGGCGACGTACGAAGACGCTATTCGGCAGTATCGGGAAGCAATGAGCTTTGCTGCGTCCTATAAAGATAGCAATAACAAGATTGCGGAGGCGTACTATCGGACAGCCACCGGACTCGAGAAATCAGGACGCTACCGCTCGGCCGCGGAAGCATTTGGCGAGGCGACCAAGCAGGTGAGCGGGTACCGCGACGCGACCCAGCGGTCAGCGGCAATCTACTATCAACTGGGCTCGTATTTTCTGACAGCCCGGCACTGCAGAAACGCCTACGATGACCTTTCGCGTGCCGTGCGGCTGGGTTCGTCTGGCTCCGAGATCGACGGAAAGATCACCACGGCTAAGAGGCGACTCTCGCCGTCGACGTTCAGGTCATTTCGGCCGATGGCGTTCTGCTCGCGACCAAGCGCTACTCGCTCGCGCCTCTCGGTATGACACAAGTCACGAAGGTGGTCCGGGATATGGGGATCGCTGCCAACGTGACTGGCGCACGACTCGTGATCTCGACGCCCACGAACAGCGGAGCCTTCGCGGCGTACGCCTCGGCAATCGACAACGTTACGAACGACCCGAGGACTCTCCTGCCTCGCTGACAAGAATGCCGTAGAGCGGCGCTAGTTCTGTGCGGGGCTGCGAGATGAGGGCAACCCACGCCGACACACCAGACTCGAAAAGAGGGGTACCTATGAACAAGAGTTTTGGAATGCTTGGCGGGATGGCGATGCTGGCATCTCTCTTCACTTTGGGCGCGGCGGGTGCCGAGACGCCGGCCCCACGACCGCCGCCAAAGCCGATATCTGAATCAGGAGCGGGCGTGAAGGCGGGAAGACACACAAAGCTAAGTTCGGAGCTCCTCGAGTTAGCGCGTCTCAGTCGGACCGACGGGTTGCCGGGAGCGCAGGCGTTCGCCGAAAGCCGTGCGATCGCTCTTGTCGATGCCGCAGTGAGGGTCGTCATCCAGACGCGCCGGGAGGACGTGGCGGCGGTCAAGAGAGGCGTGGAAGCCCTGGGCGGGACCTTTGAAAGTGCCGCGAGCGATCTGGTTCTAGCGCGTGTGCCGGTGTCGGCGTTGGAGGCGCTGACCTTGCTGGATCCAGTCAAGGTCGTGCGACGCCCGGAAGCGCCGACGACGTTTGAGACGCCGAGCCAGGGTGTGAGCGTCATCGGGGCGAGCGCCTGGCATCAGGCGGGGCACAAAGGTGCGGGGGTCAAGGTGGCGATCCTCGATGTGGGTTTTCAGGGCTATCAGAGCCTGATGGGCACTGACCTTCCGGCCATCCCTGCTGCGCACATCAAGTCATTCAGCGGTGACATCACGGGAGATGGAAATAGCCATGGCACGGCCGTGGCCGAAATCGTCCACGACGTGGCGCCAGATGCGGAACTCTACTTGGTGAATGCTTCCAATGAGGTCGAGCTCGACAACGCGGTCCAATGGCTGATAGAGCAGCGCGTCAACGTGATCAACGCGTCCTGGGGGTTCCCCTGTGGCGGCGCGCTGGACGGAACAGGCCGAACGCACAGTCTGGTCCAGCGGGCTGCCGAAGCGGGAATCCTGTGGGTCAACGCTGCCGGCAACTTCGCCCAGTACCATTGGTCCGG
>CALBDV010000250.1 GCA_937927565.1 uncultured Holophagales bacterium | reverse complement strand
GCGCCTGGTTGTAGAAGCGGCCGGCGACGCGGACGAGGGCCCGGTCGAACGGGTTTCGCGCCCGCTCCGGAGCGAAGCCCATCATGTTGTGCGCGACGCCGATGGCGGCGCCGGGGATCGCCGCGCGAATCTCGGCAGCGGCCGCCTCGTGGGCGGCGAGAAGGTGATCGAGGGCACGGGCGGCGTCGCGCGCGGATGCGATCCCTGGCGGGACCTGCCCGTCGAGGAAACCGCCGAGGACCAGAACGAGAGGCTCGTTCAGGACGGTCCAGCAGCGCGCCTTCGGCCCGAGCGCCCTCGCCGTTCGCTCCGAAAACCGGCCGAACGCGTCGACGGAGGCCGTCGAGGTCCAGGGCGTCTCGTCATGGAGCCAGCGCGGGTGGGTGTAGTGGAGGAGCGTGACGACCGGCTCGAGGCCGAGCGCGTCGAGGCGGACGACGAGGCGCGCGTAGCGTTCGAGAGCCGCCTCGTCGAACTCCCCCCTTCTGGGCTCGACGCGACTCCACGAGACCGAGAAGCGGAAGGCGTTCGCGCCGAGGGCGGCCGCGGACTCGGCATCCTCCTCGTATCGCTCCCACGAGCCCGCCGCGCGGCCGCACGGCCCGCCGCGGGTCTTCCCTGCCGACTCCCAGTCGGTCCAGTCGCACGGGTCGTTCCCTTCCACCTGGTAGTGCGACACGGCGACGCCGAAGAGACGGGGACGGTCCGCGAACGGGAAGGGGGCTGGCTGGCTCAGGGGACCGTGAACTCGACGACGACGTTCCGCGAGCCGTCCTGGCAAGACCTCATGGCGCCCGAAAGGCCCAGGACGATCGTCTCCACCCGCTCCGGGACCTCCATCCTCATCGGGTCCTCCTCGTCCCATTTTGGAACCACTATGTGAAGACCATGTTTGGCCGCCCCGCGCCGGAGGAGCTGAGCGGTCCTGCCCGCCGGAGAATTCCCGTTGACCGCCCTCCTCCCGGGAGCTACATTTCGCAAGAGACCGAAATGCCAGACGACGCGCTCCCCGTTCTCGCCGATCGGATGCAGACCCTCGCGAGCGCAACGCGGCTCCGGATTCTCCTCGTCCTGCGCGACGGAGCCCTCTGCGTGTGCCAGATCGCAGCCGTCCTCGACGTGCCGGCCTCCACGGTCTCCAGCCACCTCCTCGACCTGCGCCGCGCCGGAATCGTCGGCGAGCACCGGAAGGGGCGCTTCGTCTGGTACACCCTCCGCCGCCACGACGACGTCGTGCCCTGGCTCCGCCTCGTCGCCCGTCAATCGACGGAGGATCCCCAGGTCGCCGCCGACCACGCCAGGGCCGCCCGCATGCGCCTCGTCCCGCCCGAGATGCTCATCGCGTCGATCGACTGCGACGCCGGGCCCCAGGCGGAAGCGACCCGCCGCCGCTCCTCCGCCCGCGGCGCCGCCTGAAGCCTTCGGCGTTCGCTTTCAGACGCCACTCCTCCCGGCGCTGGACAGCCACGTATCAAGAAACTATGATTCGTGGTCGATCGAAGCGACGGCGGGCCCATTGGACCGGCGTCGAAGGAAGGAAGCCCCCATGGAGACGACCCCCGTCCGTAAGATCGAAGTCCTCGGCCCCGGCTGCACCCGCTGCAAGGAGACGTTCCGCGTCGTCGCGCACGTCGTCGAGACCGAGAAGCTCCCGTTCACCGTGGAGAAGGCCGAGGGGATGGAGCGGATGATCGAGCTCGGCCTCCTCGCCACGCCCGGGATCGCCGTCGACGGGAAGGTGATCTTCTCCGGCCGGATCCCGAAGGCCGAAGAGCTCCGGGCCGCCCTGGCGGCCCTCTGATGCCCTGGCCGGCGGCGGCCCGGCGGAGCTCGCCCGGGTCCTCCGGAGCCCCGCGATGAAGGAGCGGACGAAGCTCCTCCTGATCGTCGGGGTCTTCCTCGGCGCGTACTTCCTGCCGATCGAGAACGCGCGGGTCCAGAAGGCGCTTCCGGAAGGCTTCCTCCTTCTCCGCGACTACGCCCGCGAGCACGTCCTCCTCTGCCTCGTCCCGGCCTTCTTCATCGCCGGGGCGATCGGCCAGTTCGTGAGCCAGGGCGCGGTGATGAAGTACCTCGGCGCGACGGCAAAGCGGCCGGTCGCCTACGGGGTCGGCTCCGTCTCGGGCGCGATCCTCGCCGTCTGCTCGTGCACGGTTCTTCCACTCTTCTCGAGCATCTACAGGCGCGGAGCGGGCCTCGGCCCGGCCACGGCGTTCCTCTACTCCGGACCCGCGATCAACGTCCTCGCGATGATCCTCACCGCCAGGGTCCTCGGCCTCCAGCTGGGCCTCGCCCGCGCGATCGGGGCCGTGGTCTTCGCCGTCGTCATCGGGCTCCTCATGGCCGCGATCTTCCGGAAGGAGGAGGCCGAGCGGGTGAAGAACGG
>CALBDV010000249.1 GCA_937927565.1 uncultured Holophagales bacterium | reverse complement strand
TCGTCGATCCTGTCGAGCGTCATTTCTTCCTCTCTCCGTAGGGCGCGGGGCTCTCTGCGACCTTCAGCGGCGCGAGGCGGTCGTACTCGTCGACGAAGGAGAGCGTCGGGAGAACGTACGGGCCGGCGGCGGAGCGGCCCGTCAGCAGAAGCACCGTCTCGCGGATCGAGGAGTAGAGGATCGACATCCCGTTCACGTACGCGAGGCGGCGGGCCGCATCGGCCTCCATCTGCGCCACGACGCGGAAAATGCCCGAGATCGAGACCTCGATCTCGTACGGAAGGGGCCGCATTTCGTCCGCGGGCCGGACGACGATCGCGAGGTCTGCCCTCCAGAGATTCGGCTCCGTCAGGTCGGCCAGGCCCGTCTGCGCCTGGATCGTCGCGGGCGGAGGCGAGCCGGAAAGGCGAGGGGCCGCAGCCTGAAGCCGAATCGAGTTCAGGAAGGTGCTCTCCACCTGGAGCGCCGCGGTCTGCATGTCAGGCCGCCTCGATCAGCGCCGGCGCGGGCGGCTCTGTCTTCACGACACGCACCGTCGTCTCCGACTTCGTCGTCACACGGGCCGGGGGCAGCTCGTCGAACCAGTGCGTCATGGCGCCGCGAGGAGCGAGATGAAGCCGGACCTCGCTCTCGAGCGCCATGGCGATCCGGACCATCGACGAGAGAGTGAAGTTCGAGGTGCCGCGCAGGATCTTCGTCACGTAAGCGGGAGACGTGCCGATACGGCGAGCCAGCTCGGCCCGCGACACGTCCTTCTCGTCCATCAAGCGGCAGAGGTCCTCGGTGAAGTCGAGGATCGAGCCTTCGAGGTTGTACTCGAGGGTCTTCTCGGCTTCCCGGAACATCTCCCGGAAGGTTGTCGCCGTCATTCTTCCTCCTCGATCAAGAGCCGCCCCTCGCGCTCCGCCCTTGCGACTTCCACACGGAGCCGCTCGGCTTTCGCAGCCTCGGCGAGGACCTGGTTCTTCTTCGGCTTCTTGACGCCGTGCGAGCAGACGATGCGGTAGCCCGAGTAGTTGAAGTAGAAAGCCCGCACGTGCTTGCCCTTGACTTCGAAGATCCCGTCAGCGCCCTCGATGGCCCGCGACTGCCCCTCGTTTCGGATCGATCCCAGCTCCGACAGCACCCGTAGCCGCCGCTTGAGGCGTCCGGCGTCGAGCGCCATCTCGCCCGACAGGCCCTCGAGGAACTCCAGCAACCCGCAACGGCCGTCCTCCCCGACGGGAGTCAGAACGCACCACTTGGCCCGCCTGACGACCCGGAGCCTCATGTTAACCCATAGGTTAAGGCCGTCAAGCCCTTCATTCCGCGCCCCCAACCACCGTCTGCACTTTCGCTACCGGGCTTCCGTCCGGCCCGAGGAGGACGACGAA
>CALBDV010000248.1 GCA_937927565.1 uncultured Holophagales bacterium | reverse complement strand
CCCTAACCCAGCTTGCAGCGGACTTCGCTTCGCTCGCCGCTGAAGCCACGGTTAGACGCCCACCAGGAGTCGCATATCGCCATGGAATCAACGCAGTACGCACTCACCGAGGCTGACTTCATGGCCCTGAATCACTACATGGTGTGGCGACACTGGCGGTACATGACGCTGCAGGTCTTGTCACCCGGGGTCGGCCTCGGCGCTGTCGTCTTCGTGCTGCTACGGGGCGACACCCACGATACCCGCGCCTCTGTCGTCACCGCGATCGTCGTCGGAGTGATCGGCTCCGTTCTGTACGCGCTCTACTACAGGTCTCAGCTGAGAGCTGCCGTCTCAAAGCAACTGGCCGCCGACCCGAACGCCCTCGGCCAACGCGAGATTCTTCTCACTCCCGAGGGCTTTCGCGAGCGCACGCAAATCAACGATTCGTTCCACAAGTGGGAAGGCTTCGAGTCTGTCGGCATTACGCAGTCTCACGTATTCCTGCATCTCAACCGTTTCACCGCCTACATCATTCCCCGTTCAGTTCTTCCACCGGAGGCAATGGCACTCATTGGCTCCGCCGTCCCTGACTCCAAGGTCAAGCGCAGGGGCGTCTAACCCGGCGTGCAGCGGACTCGCGGCGCTTCGCGCCGCTCGCCCCTGACGCCCCGGTTAGACGGCACCCGCATCTGACGCTCTAAACCCACCTTCAGGAGCCGCCACTTGACCGACACCAGTCCCGAACTCGCGCGCTTTCAGCTCGAACAGCGCGTCAAGGCCAGCGCGAACTGGTTCTACCTGATCGCGGCCTTATCGATCATCAACTCCGCCGTCTCTCTCTCCGGCGGCACGTGGACCTTCGCCGTTGGCCTCGCCATCACCCAGGTTCTCGACGGTCTCGTCGCCACGGGCATTACGTCACTTCGTCTCGTGGGCCTGGGCTTGCATCTTTGGCTTCTCGCGGGCTTCCTCGCGCTCGGTCACATCGCCCGCACACGGAGAGGTGCCTTCACTATCGGCATGGTGGTGTACACGGTAGACGCGGTCCTCTGTCTCGCGTTCCAGATGTGGGTCAGTTTCGGCTTCCATCTCCTCGCTCTGTTCTTCATTTCCGCCGGCCGAAGCGCTCTTGGTCGGCTCCCAGCGTCCACTCCGGACCCGCAAGTGCCCGCCTCCTACGCGCCAACGCCTTCCTTGCCGCTGCTACCGGCCATTCCTATCCCCGAGCCCATCTCCCCGGGCCGGCAGGCATGCCAGCGTTGTGGAACCGTCCTCCTTGGCGAGGGCACGCTTTGCGTCCGTTGCCTCTCACGCACCACATAGGCACTGGCCGTCTAACCCGGCGTGCAGCGGACTTCGCTTCGCTCGCCGCTGACGCTGCGGTTAAACGGCTCCGACAAGCGAGCACACGACATGCCCCACATCTACTTCTCCGAGTTCATGGGAATACCGCGGGACGTAGTCGACGAGTACGGCGCCCTCGACGTATCCCTCGTCGCCGACCTGCCGGTCTTCGTCGATCCGTTCCTCCTCTTCAACAGTCCAGTCCCTGAGTACCAAGTACTTCACTCCCGCATCCTCAGGTACATGCGGTTTCTGAAGGACGTAACACTGGCTGACGCGGCGACCCCAGCGTTGGTTGACCTCTGGTTCGCCTTCCCTGAGGTAAAGCAGAACTGGCTCGGCTTCACAGCCCACGGGAACTCCGGGCGGGGCCTCGGGAGGGATTTCGCCCGTTCGCTTCACAGGAACTTCCGCTCCGTCTTCCGCGATTTCGGCGAAGAAACGATCACGAAGTCGAGCCATATTGAAAAGCTGGGCCTGATCCGAGACGGCGTGGGTCGCGACATGATCAGCGACTTCACCGTGAACCTGATCCTCCCGTTCCTCTGTGGCTACACGGAACGATTCGCGACCGAGAACCTCAGTGCGTCCCAGCGACGGCAAGTGTCCGTACCGAAGGTGGACTTCAACTACGAGACGCGCTCCTGGATGCCCCGGTCCTATGTGCTGCCCTATGTCGGCAGAGACTACGTCCTGCTGACTCCTAAGGACATCCTGACCCAGGATGAAGCATGGATTAACCGGCTCGACCTTATCGAATCGTTCCGCAATGTCGCCGCCTCCCTTCCGGACGCAGCGCTCCGCGCGCAGATAAACGACTACCTGTACCGTGTGCTTCCGCCCGATCCAAAGCGCACCGTCAAGGAGACCCACGACATCCTCGCCGAGACCGTCGAGCGCTTTCCGCAAGTCCTGGATTTCTACATCCGGGACAAGGAAGAACATGGCGACGATGCGGTTGCGGTCTCCCGCTCTCGGGTACGGTACGTACAAACGCAGTTCATCCGTCAGGTTAGCGCGTTCGCCACGGAGTACCTTAACGACTCCCTCTTCTACGCACTTCGTGGCAACACCTATGACGAAGCCAAGAAGCGGCTTCTCTTCTTGAAGGACGTCATCGAGAACAAGGGCGGTCAACGCCTGTTCTACGTCGACGGGACACCCATTGAACGCGAAGCCGATCTTCAGATCCTCTATCGCCTCACGTGGTTCGCGACAAATGCGGATGTGACAAGGGAAGCTAATGATGGCAGGGGGCCAGCGGACTTCAAGGTCTCCGTCGGCGCTCGCGACAAGACCATCGTCGAACTCAAGCTCGCGAAGAACACATCGCTCGAACGCAATCTTGCGAAACAGACGGGCATCTACGAGAGGGCGAGCGACGCCACGCATCCCTCCCTCAAGGGCATCCTCTATTTCTCGGAGGCCGAGGCGGCGCGAGTAGGTGCGATTCTGAAGCGCCTCAAGCTCGAGGACAGCCCGGACGTCGTCCTCATCGACGCCCGAGCCGACAACAAGCCCTCGGGCTCGAAGGCGTAGTCAGCGCAATCGTGGCGGGCCCGCCGTCTAACCCGGCATGCAGCGGACTCGCTACGCTCGCCGCTGATGCTGCGGTTAGGCACCTCACTCATGCGCACAGCGCTCCTCCTCGTCACCGCTTTGCTGGCGCCCCGAATCGCGAGCGCCTGCAAGTGCCCGGATCCCCGACCGACCGTGCTCGAGAGCCTGGCGACTGCTGACGCCGTCTTCGACGGCACTGTCGTTTCTCGCACACCGTTCCTTCAGCGCTTCGGTCGAAGGCTTGCGGTTCTGGAACGTCGTGACTTCATCGTGCACGAGGCGTGGCGAGGGCCGAACCAGCCTCGCATCGCCGTTGTCGGCGGCTACACTCCCTTCAGCTGCGATCCCCACTTCGATGTGGGCTCCCGATACCTCGTTTTCGCCTTCTCCTCTCTCGTGCCGCCACTTGGCTTCCAGACCAGCACGTGTGTCCCCACGCAGCCTTACAACCGTTCATCTCAGGCCGTGCGCGACCTCGGTCCCGGGCTTTCCTTCATCCCAGCGACTGCGGCCCATCCAGAGCGCACAACCCGGCGTCGTCTCCGCATCCTGCACAGTTCCCTGCTCTTCGGCATCGCGTCTTCGGTCGATCTCATCGCGGGATCCGAACCCCTGCGCGACCGGCTTGCACCCCACTTGCTCCTCGGTCCCGTCGTTCTTCTCGTAGCCATCGGCACTTCTGTGCGGCTCGCACTTCGTCGCCGGCGTCGTCTTCTTGCGTGGCTCTTGCCGGCGCTCGTTCTGGTCCTGGCCATCGCGGTCAGTCTTCAGGGCCTTCTCGTCATTCGCTCCGACCCGTACCTCGCACACCGAATCATCGGCGTTTCCGTCGGTGCCTAACCCGGCGTGCAGCGGACTCGCGGCGCTTCGCGCCGCTCGCCGCTGACGCTACGGTTAGGCCCCTTCCGACCCACGCTCAGCGGATAATCGGTTCGGACTCATCGCCATCCGCCGGGCGAATCCGAAGGAGAACTCTCCGATGTCAACCCTTGCAGACCAGACGAGACGCACAATTTCCGAGAGTCTCAGTGATTCCGACCATGAGATCACCGACGAGGCCATCGTCCTGGCCATTCAAGCCCTCGGTGGTCGGAACGATCTCCCTCAGGGAGTCCCTCCGATCTCCGTGGCCCGGGTGGCAGGCGCGATTCACGAGGCGTTCCACAACGGTATGACTATCGCTGGCACTCTCCTTGAGAGCGGCCTCGACACCGACGCCCTCACACGCATCCTCGATCGCCGCGCCGAATACCGCTACGGCTCGACCCGGAACTGGACTCGAAGCGACAGCCGGTCCAAGTGGTTCTCCGAATAGACACTGGCGTCGCGCGCGCACCGCATGACCTCGTCTGCGCCAGGGAGAACAGCCATGATTTCCAAGAGGTGGGCCAGCCTCGCTCACGTCTCTCTGTTTCTGACAGTACCGACTTTTCAGCTTCGCGCCCTTTCACCGAGTGAGGTGTTCGAACAGGTAAAGAACTCCGTCTTCGTCGTCATGAGCTTCGACAATAGGGGCCAACAGACGGCCCAGGGCAGTGGCGTACTTCTACCTGACGAGAAGGTTGCCACCAACTGCCACGTACTGAAGAACGGGGTTCGCTTCGTCGTCGGGCGGGGAGCGCGTGAGGTTACCGCGACATTGCTGGCAGAGGACGGAGCAAGAGATATCTGCCTTCTGAATGCTCCAGGCATTCTGGGCAGGCCTGCCCAGACAGGTGGGACCGCTGAGCTAAGAGTCGGCGTACCCGTCTACGCGGTTGGGGCTCCCCAGGGACTCGAACTCACTCTCTCTGCAGGGTTGGTGTCCCAGCTGCGTGGCGGCCCGCCACCGATGATCCAGACAACGGCTGCAATCTCTCCAGGCTCCAGCGGAGGAGGGCTATTCGACAGCGAGGCTCGGCTCGTCGGCCTCACGACACTGTATGTCGAGGGGGGGCAGAACCTGAATTTCGCGATGCCCGTCGAGTGGCTGACGGCGCTTCGGGAAGCCAAACGCGAAGTTGCCGTAACTCGCAATGAGAGCGACTGGCTAGCGGAGTACAGAGCACTCGCGAAGGGAAAGGACTGGAATGGCCTCTTGGCACTGTGCCGCCAGTGGGTAACCGAGCAGCCGGCGAGCGGGAGGGCGTGGCGCAACCTCGGGCTCGCGTACCTACACTCGGAGCGTCTTCAGGAAGCGATCCCGCCACTGCAGAGGGCGCTCCAGATCAACAGGAAAGACGAGTCTGCTTGGTACAACCTCGGCTATGCCTACTCCAGTCTTGAGCAGTAACAAGACTCCATCGAGCCGTATCAAGAGGCTTTACGGATCAACGGAGAACTGTACGATGCGTGGTTTGGCCTCGCCGGCGCCTGGAGTGAACTGGGTTCCCTGGACAAGGCGGCGGAAGCCTATCGCGAGGCACTGCGGCTCGAACCTGAGTCCCTTGAGTCCTGGGTACTCCTCGGCGGGGTCTATCGGGCCAGCAAGCGTCCGACTGATGCGATCGAGGCCTATCGCCAAGCCATTCGAGTCAACCCGGGTACGTCGGCCCCCTGGAACGAACTGGGAATTGTCCTTACCGAACAGCGACGATATGAAGAGGCGATCGAAACGCTGCGAGAGGCGGTTCGCCTCGACCCAGAGTACATTCAGGGCTGGGTGAATCTGGGAATCTGCTACGGAAGTCTCCGCCGTTACCGAGACTCGACAGAGGCATTCAAGGCTGCACTGAAGGTTGACCCGGGAAACGCCTTCGCTTGGTTCAATTTGGGCGCGACCTATCACTTGGCGGGAGATCGCGCCAATGCACTGGAGGTCGTCAAGCGCCTGAAGCCGATCGATCCCAGGAAGGCAGACCAACTATTCGACATCGTCGTGCCCCGTTGACCAGAGAACTCGTCGCCACCAAGAAGCTGACCCCGAGGCCGGTGCAAGTCCTTTCTCCCGTGGCCTAACCCGGCTTGCAGCGGACTTCGCTTCGCTCGCCGCTGAAGCCCCGGTTTGGCGGCCGGGATCAACTCAACGCATAAGCATCGACTTTCGTATCCCCGTTAGCGTCCCTGTACTCCGTCTTCACCACCGTTTCTCGCGGACAAGACGTGTGGCGCCCGATGACCGTCCCCACTTCCAGCCGAAGGAGTCGAGTCACAGATGATTACCACGAGCTACCGCTTCCTCGCCCGGTTCGTCGCGGTCGCCGCGATCGCCACTGCCACGCTGGCTTCCGCCGAATCCCCTTCGACGTTCTACGTCCCGGGCGCCCTCGCGGGCAGCGACCCGCAGATCTGGACGGACATCTGGGCCCACAACA
>CALBDV010000247.1 GCA_937927565.1 uncultured Holophagales bacterium | reverse complement strand
CTTCGGCACCGCCCTGTGGTCGGTTCCCGTGGTTCTCGACGTCGTGCAGAAGCAGTTCGGGAAGGTGCTTCACTCCACGACCGTGCTCCGCACGCTTCACCGGATGGGCCTGACGCCGCAGAAGCCGACCAAGCGGGCCTTTCAGAGGGATGAGGCCGCGTGCCGAACCTGGGCGACCGAGACCTTCCCCTCGATCGTGAAAGACGTGCGCAAGCGGCAGGCGACGCTTCTCTTCGCCGACGAGGCCGGCGTTCACGAGGACGCTCCGGTCGGGCGGACCTGGGGCGTGAAGGGAGAGCGGCCGATCGTCCGCCTGAGCGGATGGCGGCGACGGCTGAACGTGATCTCGGCGGTGAGTCCGCGAGGCCGACTGTGGTTCCGCTGCTTCAAGGGCACGCTCTCGGCGCCGACCTTCATCGAGTTTCTTCGGGCGTTGCTGCACGACGTTCGGGGACGGATCGTTCTCGTCCTCGACCGGCACCCGGCGCACGTCGCGGCGGCCACTCGACGCTGGCTCGCCGCGCACGAGGATCGGATCGTGGTGCATTTCCTTCCGGCCTACGCACCGGAGATGAACCCGGACGAGCACGTCTGGTCCCAGCTGAAGGGGCTCTTCAGACGGACCCCCGTACTCGCCACCGAGGATTTCGATGCCGCCGTCGAGAACGCCATGACTGGGATCGCCCTCGATCGCTCACTTGTCCGCCGCTTCTTCGACCATCCCGACGTGGCCTACGTCAAAGCTGCACTGCACTGGTAACGCGCCCTATCTTTCGCAGTGAGGAGTAAGCCCTGCGCGCGAAGCGCCTGGACGTTGGTGGGCGAGTCGTCAATGTAAAGGTCGGCGCCGACCGCCGCCTTCTCTTTCATAAAGCAGAGGTCCCAGTAAGGAACGTCGTAGTGGTCGAGCCAATCGACGGTCTGCCGGATCGCCTGACGGTGAAAGTACTTGATGTAGAGGCGATGGGTGACGATGCGAATGCGGACATCCTTTAGGGACAGGTGGCGCAGTACGCGGGGAGCGCCAGAAATCGGCGTGAGGCCCTTGAATAGCTCCCGCTGGGTGACTGCGAAGCGGTGGAGCGCGTCGTAGCCGCCATGCTCCTCGATGTGCCACTCCGGCAGACCGTACGTGACCTCTGTCGGCAGGTCGGCCTCAGGTACGCCGAGCCAATCGGCGGCGATGCTACGCAGGCCGCCGTAGAAGTCCGCGACGACGCCGTCCAGGTCGACCGCGAAGACAAAGCGGGTGTCTGCCATTGCAGCTCCTTTGAGGGGCACCTAACCGTGGGCGTCAGTGGCGAGCACAGCGAAGCTGTGCGAGTCCACTGCACGCCGGGTTAGGCGTGGCCGAATGGAAGCGGGGCGGGTTGAGGAAGCCCGAGGCCACCGAAGAACGAGGGAAAGCCCTGAGGCGGCTTCGCAGGTGCGCCGACAAGGCGGTGCAGAGCCGGATACCGCCCGTGGTGTGAAGCTGGGCATTGCGAGTCTCTCGGTGTGTTTCGACGCCGTGCGCATGCGTGGGTTGTGCCTGAGGCGAGGGGACCCGACACGACGACGAGAACGGGAAGCCCGGTCCGCGACGGCGCGGGGGACGGCGAGCCGAAGTGGGCGAGCCGTCGACGGTGTTGGATGCGGGTGGATTCGCCTGCGGAAGACGCGGGAACGACGCGGCGCTTGACGGACGACGAAGGGCGCGCGGGATGTGAGCGGGCAACGCTGTGAGCCGGCGACGTTGAGGCGGGGACGTGCCGGTTCGCGAGATGACTGCTGGAGGCAATGGCCTGTCAGAGCCGAGGACTGCGCCGCGCAGCCGCGCCTAACGTCTGGCGTCAGTGGCGAGCGCAGCGCAGCGGAGCGAGTCCACTGC
>CALBDV010000246.1 GCA_937927565.1 uncultured Holophagales bacterium | reverse complement strand
CTCGCCGCGGCCCTCTGGGAACGTTTCTGAACGAATCCGGCGCCATTCACACGCAACGTGTCGCGGCTCCGGGCCGCGACGAAACGAGGAGGCTCACGTGACAAGGACGGCCGTCATCGCCATCGGTGGCAACTCGCTCATCACCGACAAGGAGCACCAGACCGTCCCCGACCAGTACCTGGCGGCCGCGGAGACGTGCCGGCACGTCGCGCCGCTGCTGGCGGACGGCGACCTGCGCCTCGTCATCACGCACGGCAACGGGCCGCAGGTCGGCTTCATCCTGCGCCGCTCCGAGCTCGCCCTGAAGGAGCTCCACATGGTGCCCCTCGACTCCTGCGTGGCGGACACGCAGGGGGCGATCGGCTATCACATCCAGCTCGCCCTCCACAACGAGTTCAGGAAGCTCGGTATCGAGAAGGGCGCGGCCACCGTCGTCACGCAGTGCCTGGTCGACCGGGAGGACCCCGCCTTCGCGAAGCCGAACAAGCCGATCGGCTCGTTCCTTCCGAAGGAGCAGGCCGAGCACCACCGCGCGGCGGACGGCTGGGACGTCGTCGAAGACGCCGGGCGCGGCTGGCGCCGCGTCGTCGCCTCGCCCGCCCCGAAGGCGATCCTCGAGCTCGACGCGGTCAAGAGCCTCCTCGATGCCGGCTTCGTCGTCGTGGCGGCGGGGGGCGGGGGAATCGCGGTCGTCGAGGACGCCGCCGGGAACCTGACGGGCGCCTCCGCGGTCATCGACAAGGACCACGCCTCGAGCCTTCTCGCCCGCGAGCTGGGTGCCGACCTCCTCGTCATATCGACGGCCGTCGAGAAGGTCTGCCTGAACTTCGGGAAGCCGAACCAGGTCGACGTGGACCGGATGACGGTCGCCGAGGCGAAGCAGTACGTCGCCGAAGGCCACTTCAAGCCGGGCAGCATGCTTCCGAAGATCCAGGCCGTCATCGCCTTCCTCGAGGGAGGCGGTCGTGAGGCGATCATCACCGACCCTGCTCACCTGAGCCTCGCCTTTGCCGGAAAGTCCGGCACCCACGTCGTCCCGTAGTCCCGGCCCAGGCCCGGTCCCCCAACCCGTTCGCCCCGACTCCCGGAGGCCGAAGATGAACGCCACGACTCTCGCCACCGAAGCGACGCTCCTCCGCAACCCGCTCGCCAAACCCGAGCACCGCTGGCCGGCTCCCGACCCCTCGGTCTGGGTCTTCCACCGCAGGATGCCCGCGTACCGCGCCACGACGCTCTACGACTGCCCGGAACTCGCCCGTCGCTACGGCGTCGGTCGGGTCCTCGTGAAGGCGGAGACGCAGCGGCTCGGCCTGCCGAGCTTCAAGATCCTCGGTGCGTCGTGGGCGACCTACCGGGCGCTGAGCGACCACCTCGGGTTCGAGCCGGAGCCGTGGGCGAACATCAACGACCTCTCCCGCCGCATCGGCTACCTTCGCCCCTTCTCGCTGGCGGCGGCGACGGACGGCAACCACGGCCGCGCGGTCGCCTTCATGGCCCGGCTCCTCGGGTTCGGCTGCCGGATCTTCGTCCCCGCCGGCACCGTCCCGGCCCGGATCCACGCGATCCAGAACGAGGGGGCCGAGGTGACGGTCGTCGACGGCGACTACGACGCCGCCGTGGCCCGTTCTGCCGAAGAGGCGAGCGACAAGTGCCTCGTCATCTCCGACACCTCCTGGCCCGGCTACGACGTGACCCCGCGTCGGGTCGTCGACGGCTACACGACGATCTTCATGGAGATCGAGCAGGCGCTCGCGGCCGCCGGGATCGGCGCGCCCGACGTCGTCGTCGTCCCGATGGGCGTGGGCGCCTTCATGTCGGCCGCCGTGAGCTACTACCGGAGCCGGCCCTTCAAGGGGGCGCTCGTCGGGGTGGAGCCGGCGGACGCGAACTGCATCCAGGTCTCGGCGAAGGCAGGAGCGATGACCGCCGTCCCGGGGCCCCACCGCTCGATCATGGTCGGCCTCAACTGCGGCCTCCCGTCGCCCGTCGCCTGGCCGAGGGTCTCGACGGGCGTCGACTGGATGGTCTCGATCGGAGACGAGAGGGCCCGCGAGGCGATGCGGGGGCTCGCGGACTCGGGAGTCGTTGCGGGGGAGACCGGGGCCGCTGCGCTCGGGGCGCTCGCCGCCCTCCACGAGGATGGCTCGACGGCCGAGTTCCGCGATGGTGGTCTCCTCGGGCCCGACAAGACCGTTCTTCTGATGATCACGGAAGGGGCGACGGATCGCGGAAACTACCAGGCGGTCGTCGGGCGGACGCCCGAAGAGATCGGAACGATTCTCACCGTGGCCCGCTGAACGACGCACCGGGGCCCCGGATTGCCGGGGCCGCACGACCTGGAAACGAGAGAGCTAGACTCGATTCGGACCGGCGAGAGGTGAAACATGGCGAACTTCCAGGTCAACGGTCAGGACGTCAGCTGCGGCAAGGACGTGAACCTCCTCGAGTTCCTCCGGGAGGAGCTGAACGTCACCTCGGTGAAGAACGGCTGCTCTGAAGGGGTCTGCGGCGCCTGCATGGTCCTCGTGGACGGCAAGGCCACCCGCGCCTGCCTCCAGAAGATGGACAAGCTCGAAGGGAAGAAGATCGTCACCGTCGAGGGGCTGACGGACCGGGAGAAGGACGTCTACACCTACGCTTTCGCCAGCGCGG
Organism: uncultured Holophagales bacterium; assembly: GCA_937927565.1. Lineage (GTDB taxonomy): Bacteria > Acidobacteriota > Thermoanaerobaculia > UBA5066 > UBA5066 > UBA5066. The sequence continues at coordinate 495 of CALBDV010000246.1, read as the reverse complement.
GAGCGGTCCAGTGCGGGTTCTGCATGCCCGGCATGGTGATCAGCGCCAAGGGGATCGTCGACGCCCACCCGGAGCCGACGCACGACGACCTCGCGAAGGGGCTCGCCACGAACCTCTGCCGCTGCACCGGCTACGTGAAGATCGAGAAGGCGATCGTCGACTCGGCGCGGATCTTCAAGGAGGGGGCCGCAATTCCGGACGGTCACGAGGCCGCGCTCGGCGTGGGGGCGAGGATCCAGCGCGTCGACGCGCGGGAGAAGGTCCTCGGCGCGGCGGTCTACGTGGACGACATGAAGGTCCCCGGGATGCTCCACGGCGCGGTGCTGAGGCCTCCCAAGGCGCGGATCCTCCTGAAGGGAATCGACGCCTCCGAGGCGCTCGCGATGCCGGGCGTCAAGGCCGTCCTGACGGCCGCCGACGTCCCGGGCGACCGCTTCCACGGGCACATCATCCACGACTGGCCCGCCATGATCGCCGTCGGTGAGGAGACCCGCT
>CALBDV010000245.1 GCA_937927565.1 uncultured Holophagales bacterium | reverse complement strand
GGCTTGACGCCCCGGAGAGGTTCCTGTCGTGGGCGACGCCTCACGTGTTCTGGTACCTGGACGGGCTACGGGCTCGTTCCATCGTGGAGGCCTGGCCTCTGAGCCAGGCTGTGGCGCTATCGCATCTCATCGAGGGGACGAGCTCGCTCTTCGTCGGAACCCGCTATCGGCAGGAGCGTGGGCGGCTGCTGACCGTGATGAAGGCGCTGGTAGAGTCGGCGCCGAGTTTCAGGGTGCGTCTCGGCACGGAACTCCTGGACGCCCCCGCTAGGGCGATCGACGCACTCCTTGTGAAGACACTACTAGTCGGGTGGAACTTTCCAGTGCCAGGAATCTGAGAGCCGGGCCGTGGGTGGCATTCTGGCGGTCTTCGGGGACAACGACGGAGTCGACCTATCTCAGCGTCTCGAAGTGATGATCGGCGCATCGCCCCATCGCGGGGCGCCCACCCGGGCCTACGCTCCGGGAGCGGCAGTGGCTACGCTATCCCTCGGGTGGGATGCATCGCTCGCGAAGACCGGGAACCTCATCGTCGCGCTGCATGGATACGTGGGCAACTGGCGCGAGATTCACGAGATGTGGGCGGAGGAAGGCGTCACAACGGACGCCGAGAAGGTGGCCGCCGCTTATCGCCGTGCGGGCCCTTCGGCATTTGCAAGATTCCGCGGTCAGTTCGCCTGTGTCATCTGGGACGCAACGACCTCCCGGGCCTACCTGTTTCGGGATCTCTCCGGCGGGCGGCCGCTATTCCTGCACAGGAGCCGGAGTCGAATCGTCGCTGCCACCATGCCGCGCCAGGTGCTGGTCGGGCAAGGGCTCGAGCCCGCGCTGGACACCCAGGTGCTCGTCGGCCAGATGCTCTTCACGCCCGTCGGGTCCGGAGAGTCGCTGTTTCGCGAGATCCACGAGGTCTCGCCGACGAGCACCGAGGTTCTGGATGTGACGAGGCAGATGAAGATGTCGGCCTCGGCGCGGTGGGTTCCGCCCGAACAGGAATCCGCGACCGCCTGGAGGCGGACGGACCTCGGACGAGAGCTCGCGGAGACGGTCGTGCGGGCGGTAGCGAGGTGCCTCCCAGCGGAACCGACGGCGCTGGCACTGAGCGGTGGTCATGACTCCGGTCTCATCTGGGGGTGTCTGCGCCATCTGGCCGCGCAAGGGATACAGGAAGCAGCCCTCGCCAGGCCCGTCACCCTTCACTTCCCGGGTCTTCATCTAGACGAGTCTTTGCGTGTAGGCAGACTCCTCGAGTTGTTCGGGTGTCGCGGCGAGCTGATTGACGTCTCGTCAGCCCTGGCGGCAGGCTCCACTCGCGCGCTTGATGACCTTTTGGACTGCCCGGGGTTCCCGAACCTGTGTGTCTGGGAACGGTTCGTCAGGCAACTGGCAAAGTCGGACATTCGGACTATGCTCACGGGCCACGGTGGCGATCACCTGTTCACAGGGCACCCGCACGTCCTCGCGGATGTCATGAGGTCTAGTGGCCTGATCGTGTACGGCAAGGCGTTGTCGAAGTCGGGATTGAGCAGTAAGGCCCTCGCGGCCCAGCCGCTCGTCTCAATCGCCAAGGCACTTCAGCCGTCGTGGGTGCGACGAGTCCGGAGACGTCGGCAAAGGCCGGCCTGGCTCTCCCATGCCGCCTGGGAAAGGTGGTTTGACTCGTATGGCCGCCCCCTGGCAGATGACCAACGGCCGGGGTCCGACAGGAGAACCGGCCTCCTGAGCTCGCTGCGGCTTCTTCAGCACGGTCTTTCCTGGCAATACATGGACGGACTGGGAAGCGCTGCTGGCATAGAGGAGAGGAGTCCGTTCGCCGATCAGGACGTCATCGACTTCGCCTTTCGAATCCCAAGCGAGGTCATGGGTACGTGGGGTCGTGGGCGGCGGGTCGTCAGCGAGACCGCGAGGCACATGATGCCGGA
>CALBDV010000244.1 GCA_937927565.1 uncultured Holophagales bacterium | reverse complement strand
GCTGGAAGAAGAGATCGGCGTAGTCGGCGCCGCGCGAGAGGGCGGCCCCCAGGCCATCCCGCAGCATCTTCTCCGTCACGCCGAAGCGGGCGAAGTAGCCGATTCCCTCGGTCGGGCCTGCAGCCGCCGCGGCAGCGGAAGAGAGGTTGAAAAGGGCGTCGGGAAGGGCGGCCCCGGCGAGCGTCGCCGCTCCGAGACCGATCAGCTTTCGTCTCGACATCCCGGGATTCTCAGGCATCAGGCAAGTCCTCCTCGCTCCAGAGTGTGGCAAGTCGTCGCAGAGACGCTTCTAGCGGGCCTTTCGGCGCCTTTCCGGCTACGGTTCGGGGACGGGAAGGTTTCATAGAGGACCCGATCGGCTCCGTTTCTGCGACCTAATCCCAAGTTCGCGCGAACGTGGTAGCGTTCGCTCAGGCTCCCCCGGCTAATTGCTGCTTACTCCCCTCTTCCTTCCGGAGAGACCCCATTCGAGCCCTGGGTCGGACCGGTCTGGAGACCATTTCCTCCCCGCCGAGGCGGGATGTTCGTTTCGAGAGGCCAGAGAAATGACGATCCGCACAGCGCTCCGCCTCGCCTTGTCGGCGATCCTCGGTGCCGCCACCCTCGCCGTCGCCGAAACGACCTACCTGCCGGGCGCCGCGGAGGTGACCGGTCTCGCGGGAGCCCGCTTCTCCTCGACGCTCGAGATTTCGAATCCGGGCGCCAGCGGAACGACGGTCTCGATCGGTCTCGTCCCCATGGCGGGAAAGGCCGCTCCCGCGGAGGTGACGCGGACGCTTCTGGCGGGTGAGAGCCTCAGGATCTCAGAGACGTTGAAGACCCTGTTCGGCCTGACGGACGGCGCCGCTGGCACCCTCACCGTGACGTCGGACGAGCCGCTCCTGGCGAACCTCTCCACGCGAAACGTGGCGGCGCCGGAAGGTGCCTACGGCCTCGGCCTCCTCCCCGTACCGTCGTCGGATCTTCTCGGCGCCGGCGAGACGGGCCACTCGATCTGGGTCAGCCAGTCGGCCGACCCGGCAACCGGCTACCGCACGAACCTCTCCGTCACGCTCGCGGATCCCGGCACCGTCGTCGAGGTTCGCGTCTTCGACGCCGAAGGCCGGGTCGCCGGAACGTTGACCGTGACCGCCGCGATGCCGGAAGTCTGGCAGCAGCCGGTGACGTCCCTGATCGGGGCCGGGATCGGCCTTCCCGTTGGCCGCGCCGAGTTCGAGGTGAAGGCGGGCCGGGCCACGGCCTTCGCCGTCGTGAACGACAACGTCACATCTGACGCGATCGCGCTCCAGACAGAGCGCGTCGTCCCCGGATCGGCCGACAGGCTCATTTCCGGCGCGGCCCTCGCTCCGGGGCACCTCGGGTCGTTCTGGAGCACCGACCTGCGCCTCTTCAACCCCGGCTCCGCGGCTCTCGAAGCGACGATCCAGTCCGTCGGCGCCTCCCGCGAGGAGAGCGTCGTGGTGCCCGTGCCCGCCAAGGGCATCGTCGAGATCCCGCGGGTCCTCGCGCTCCTCGGCTTCCCGGAGGGGACGGCGTGCGCCCTGCGGGTCAAAGCGATCGACTCGCTCCTCGTCGCTGCGAGGACGAACAACGTCGACCCGGCCGGCGTGAGGAAGGGAAGCTTCTCGGCGCAGCAGTTCGTCACGTCGTGGACGTCCGGGCTGCTCGGAGCGGGAGTCGTCGGCTTCTTCAACGGCATCGACCAGAGCCTGAACGTCCCCGGAGCTCGGACCAACCTCACGATCGTGGGCGGTCCGGAGGGAGCCGCCGGAGAGCTCGTCCTGCGCGACGCTGCGGGCGTCGAGCGTGGCCGGACTGGCTTCCTGCGCGGACCGGGAGAGTGGGGCCAGCGGGGCGTGGCCGACTGGTTCCCGACGTCGAGCTCATCGACGATTCCGGAGAACGCCCGAATCGACGTATCGGTCGCGAGCGGCGCGCTCGACGCCTTCGTCAGTCGCATCGACAACGGCTCGGGCGACGCGGTGACGCGGCCCGTCGCCCTGCCGGCCGGCGGAGCCTGCTCGAAAGTCGCCATTGCCTCCTTGGGCGCCGCGCCCCAGCCGGTGAAACCCGGCGTCTCGACGACCTTCTACTGGACCGTCGTCCTCGATCCACCGTCGGCGGAGCTGACGTCGCAGTCGATCCGCTTCGACGGCGAACCGGAGATCGAGCTCGGCAAGGAAGTCCGTTCGTACGAGCGGAGCTTCACCTCCTCCGGCGCCCGTTCGGTCACTCTTACCGTTCGCAAGGGGAGCTGCGTGAAGTCGCGCTCTCTTTCCCTCTTCGTCTGCGGCGAGCTCACGCTCAATCCCGTATCGCTGCCTGCTGGTGTTGCCTTCGCCGCGTACCCGTTCCGTCAGCTCACGGTGCCGGGCGCAACGCTCCCGCTGACGTTCTCCGTCGTGGCGGGTGGTCTCCCGGCGGGACTGACCCTCTCGGCTTCCGGCGCCTTGTCGGGCGTGCCCGAAGAGGTTGGCACCTTCATCTTCACGGCGCGCGGCACCGACGCGAACGGATGTACGGGGTCGCGCGACTACGCCCTGAGCGTCCTCTGTCCGAACCTCCAGATCGGGCCGTCGACCGTCCCTGCGGGTACGGTTGGCGTTCCTTATGGACCAGTCGGACTAACGGTCTCGGATGGCTCCCCGACGGGCTCATGGAGCGCAACGGGGCTGCCCCCGGGCGTCTCGCTCTCGCCCGCGGGCGTCCTCTCGGGGACGCCGACGACGGCCGGGAGCTACGCGGTCGCGGTCCAGTTCGAGGATTCTATCGGCTGCGTGGGGACGGCCACGTACACGATCCTCGTCTGCAACACCCTCGTCGTCACCCCGGGAACGCTTCCAGCGGGGACGGCCGGCACGGCCTACGGGCCGATCGGCTTCACCGCCGCTGGAGCGACGGGCGGCGCGACCTGGGCCGTGACCTCGGGCGCCCTCCCGGCGGGCGTCACGCTTGACGCTGGCACCGGAATCCTCTCGGGGACGCCGACCGTCGTCGGGACGTTCCCGTTCACCGTCACCGCCACGGACACTCTCGGCTGCACCGGAAACGCCGCCGTGTCGCTCGTCGTCGGCTGCCCGGTGATCACCGTGAATCCGGCCGCGCTGGCGAACGGTACGGCGGGCGTCGCATACGGCCCGATCAACCTCGTGCAGACCGGCGGTATCGGCACGGCGACGTGGGCTGTGACCACCGGAGCGCTCCCGGCAGGGATGTCCCTGAGCGCGGCGGGAGTGCTCGCCGGAATCCCGACGGTGACCGGGACCTTCGGGTTCACAGCCACCGTCACGGACGCGAACGGCTGCACCGGGTCGCGCGTTTACGCGCTGACGATCGACTGTCCCGTCATCACCCTCAACCCGGCCTCCCTCGGGAACGGCACGGCGGGCGTGGCATACGGCCCGGTCGCGCTGACCCAGGCGGGCGGTGTCGGGGCCGTCACGTTCGCCGTCACGGCCGGGGCGCTGCCGGCCGGGCTCGGCCTGAGCGCGGGGGGCGTCCTCTCCGGGGCGCCGACGGTCGTCGGCACGTTCGGCTTCACCGTAACGGCGACCGACGCGAACGGATGCACCGGGACGAGGATCTACAGTCTCGTCGTCGACTGCCCCGTGATCGCGGTGAGCCCCGCGTCCGTTCCTGACGGAACCGCGGGCCTGGCCTACCCGGGTGCAACGTTCACGCAGACCGGCGGCGTCGGGACGGTCACCTGGTCCCTCTTCGCCGGCGTCCTTCCGAACGGCATGAACCTCGACCCGGGCACCGGCCTTCTCTCCGGCACGCCGCTCCAGACCGGTGCCTTCCCGATTACCGTGAGGGCGACAGACGCGAACGGATGCTTCGGCGACCGTGTGCTCACTCTGACCGTTCTCTGCCCGACGATCGTCGTGAACCCCGCCTCCGTACCGAACGGGACGGCCGGCGTCGTCTACCCGGGCGCAACGTTCACGCAGACCGGCGGCGTCGGGACGATCACCTGGTCCCTCTTCGCCGGCGTCCTTCCGAACGGCATGAACCTCGACCCGGGCACGGGACTCCTCTCCGGCACGCCGCTCCAGACGGGGGCGTTCCCGATCACGGTACGGGCGACGGACGGGAACGGCTGCTTCGGCGACCGCGCGCTGACGCTCACCATCCTCTGTCCGACGATCGTCCCCTCCCCGAGCGGCCCGCTCGGCGGTACCGAGGGCTCGGCGTACGGACCGATCACCTTCACGCAGACGGGCGGCGTCGGCGCCGTTCTGTGGAGCTCGACCGGGACGCTCCCGGCCGGCCTGACTTTCTCCGCGGCCGGTGTCCTCTCCGGCACCCCCGATCCCGGCAGCGCCGGCTCCTACACGGTGACGTTCACGGCTACCGACCAGAACCTCTGCACCGGCTCGGTCCAGATCACGTTCCGGATCTGCCCGGTCGTCACGGTCGGGCCGACGCCCCTCGCGGCGTTCCTTCAGAGCGTGCCCTACGCCGAGACCCTCGCCGGCGCCGGCGGCGTCGCCCCCTACACCTTCGCGGTGACGGCGGGCACGCTCCCTGCGGGCGTCCTCCTCGACACCGGCACCGGGGCGCTCTCGGGTACCCCGACGACCCTCCAGGCTTACGACTTCACGATCACGGCCACGGACTCCAACGGCTGCACCGGAAGCCGCCAGTACACCGGCCGCGTCTGCCCGGTCATCACGGTCACGACGAACCTTCCGAACGGCGTCGTCGGCGCGCCCTACAACCAGCCTCTCGCGGCGTCGGGGAGCCCCGACCTGCCGTTCGCCTTCGCGCTGACGGGCGGCGCCCTTCCGGACGGCGTGAACCTCGTGGCGGGCGTCCTCACCGGGACCCCGACGACGCCCGGCAACTTCACGTTCACGATCACCGCGACGGACACGAACGGGTGCACGGGAAGCCGGACCTACACGGTCGAGGTCTGCCTCGCGCCGTCGATCACGCCGACGCCGGCCTCCGTCTGCGCCCTCTCGACTGGAAACACGGCGGACGGACCGGCGGGCGCGACGACCTACTTCTGGGCGATCGCGAACGGGACGATCACGGGTGGCGGAAGCACACAGACGGTGACCTACACGGCCGGGGCCTCCGGCAACGTCACGCTCACGCTGACGGTCACGAGCGCCTCGAGCTGCACCGCGTCGACCTCGGTCGACGTGCCGATCAACGCGAACCCGGCGACGCCGACGATCACGGGCGTTCCGGCGGGCGGGGTCTGCGCCGACTCGACGGGGAACACGGCCACGGGTCCCGCCGGTGCGACGACGTACGCCTGGTCGATCACGGGCGGGACGATCACGTCGGCTGCGAACATCCAGACGGTGACCTACACGGCGGGCGCCTCGGGAAGCGTGAACCTGACGCTCGTCGTGACGAACGCCTCGGGCTGCTCGGCGACGAACAGCGCCACGGCGACGATCAACGCGAACCCGGCGACGCCGACGATCACGGGCGTTCCGGCAGGCGGGGTCTGCGCGGCCTCGACGGGGAACACGGCGTCCGGCCCGGCTGGGGCCACGACGTACGCCTGGTCGATCACGGGCGGAACGATCACCTCGGCGACGAACATCCAGACGGTGACCTACACGGC
>CALBDV010000243.1 GCA_937927565.1 uncultured Holophagales bacterium | reverse complement strand
CCCCTTTTCAGGCAGTCGCCTCCGCGGCGCTCTCCTTCCGCCCCGTGAGAAGCGAAACGACGACGAGGACGAGGAAACCGAGCGGGATCGTGACGATGGCCGGCTGGCTGAACGGCACGAGCGCGCCGGCGGGGTCGAGCCCGTAGACGTCCTTGAACGCCTGCGCGCTCAGGAGGATCCAGGTCAGCGACGAGAGCATCCCGACGATGATCGCGGCGGTGATCCCCTGCTTGGTCGTCCGCTTCCAGAAGAGGAGCATGACGAGCGACGGCAGGTTGGCCGAGGCCGCGATGTTGAAGGCCCAGCCGACGAGGAAGTTGACGTTCATCTTCGCGAAGAGGATGCCGAGGACGATGGCCAGCGCGCCGACGCAGACGGCGGCGACCTTGGCGGCGCGCACCTTCCGGGCGTCGTCCATCTTCATCTTGAGGAAGTTCGTCATCAGGTCGTGGGCCACGGCGCCGCTGGCGGCCATGATCAGGCCCGAGACGGTGCCGAGGACGGTGGTGAACGCCACAGCGGAGATGACCGCGAAGAGGAGCTCGTTGAAGCTCCGGGCCAGGAGCGGCGCCGACATGTTGGAGTCCGTCACGTCGAGCGTTCCGGACGTCATCGCACCGAGCCCCAGGTAGAGCGTGAGGACGTAGAAGAAGCCGATCGCGGCGATGCCGACGACCGTGCTCTTGCGGGCGCTGATCTGGTCCTTGACCGTGTAGTAGCGGATCAGGATGTGGGGGAGCGAAGCCGTGCCGCAGAAGAGGGCGAGCATGAGCGAGAGGAAGTCCAGCTTGTCGCCGAGCTTCTCGCTGCGCACCTTGCGGAACGTCGGGCTCGAGCCGGGGGCCATGAAGTCCTTGCCCGTCGTCGGCTTCTGGAAGTAGACGGTCGTCGCTCCGCCGTCCGCTTCGACGATCTTCTCGTTGCCCCAGAGGACGATCTCGCTGTCCTGCATCGTCTGCAGGAAGCCGATCGGGCTCAGCGGGCCGGTCTCCTTTGCGCCGCCGGGCAGCCGCGCGGCCTGGCCTGCCGGGATCAGGTCGCCCTGCCCTGGGCCCGTCCCCTGCGGCCGCCCGTTGGCGATCCGGCGGCCGTCCGGCATCACGGTGAGGGTCTGCGCGACGTCGAGCGTCCCCTCGGCCGACTTGCGCCACACCGACACCAGCCCCGTCGACTCGCTGCGTACGCGGACGAACGGCTTCCCCGTCCAGCCACCTTCTTCGGGCAGGACGACGGCCCCCGGAACGTCGGTGATCTCGGCCGCGGGAACGCCACGCCGGAGGGCGGTGGCGGCTTCTCCTTCCGGCATCCGGACCCCGCGGGCCAGGATCATGACGGTCATCAGGGTGCACAGGGCCACCAGGGCCGAGCCCTTGATGAACTGGACCCACGTCGTCGAGACCATGCCGGCCGTCGTGACGATGAGCGTGACGACGCAGCCGACGATGAGGACGCCGACCCAGTGCGGGAAGCCGAGCAGGGGCGTGACGAGCGCGCCCGCACCGACCATCTGCGGAATGAGGTAGAAGCAGCTCACGACGAGCGTGCTGATCGCGGCCGCGAGCTTGATGCCGCGCGAGTTGAACTTGTTGTCCAGGGCGTCGGCGAAGGTGTAGCGGCCGAGGCGCTTCATCGGCTCGGCGATGATGAAGAGCGCAACGATCCAGCCGGCGAGATAGCCGATGGAGTAGAGGAACCCGTCGTAGCCGAAGAACGCGATCATTCCGCAGATGCCGAGGAACGACGCGGCGGACAGGTAGTCCCCGGCGAAGGCTATGCCGTTGACGGCCCAGTGGATACCGCCCCCGGCGGCGAAGTAGCCCTGGGCCGATTTCGCCTTGCCCCCGAGGTAGAAGCTGATCGCCAGTACAGCGCCGACAAAGGCCAGGAAGACGGCGATGGCGACGCCCGAAGAAGCGTGGATCATGACGCGCTCCCGGCGGGCGACTTGCGGCTGGCCGCGAGATAGAGCAGCGCCAGGACGAGGGCTGCCACGATCAGCGCGAAGCCGTAGACGACGGAGAGGTTCACACCGCCCATGAACGGGCGGCCCATCACCTCCGGCCGGAAGGCCGACAGGGCCATGAAGCCCCCGTAGAAGAGAACGTAGACCGCGAACAGGGCCAGCCCCAGCCGCGAGTTGTAGGCGATGACGTGAGCTTCTTCCTGCTCCTGCGTCACCGGTGCCTTGAAGTCGAGTCCGCCCATCTTCTCCCCCCGCTTTCGCTCTCCGTTCCTCGTTCAGGCACCCTTCCGGGCAGCCGGATGTGCCCGGACCTCCGCCGCGTTCCCCTGTGGGCGCACCCACGCCAATCGCGGCCGTGCGCCCGCTCGCCCGTCTCGTGGACGACTCGGCAGCCTATCCGTACGTCTCGGGGGTGTCAACGAATGAACACAGCAAAGAGGACCAACTCGGGAGCGGAATGGGTGTCGTGAAAGACGCGGGAAGGCAGGCGTGCCGCGACCCCGGACGGCCTGTCAGCTCGTTCCGCCGAGAAGCTCGAATCGCGTCTTGCTCTGCACCGCCTCGATCGCCGCAAATCCCTGCTTGAGCAAGGTGAGCTCGGTGGCCGACAGGCGAGAGAGCTGAACGACGTTGTCGGGCTGCTGGTTGGCGAGGGTCTGCGACACCTGGTGCCGGATACGGAGTCGCATCATGTGGTCGAAAGCCGCGATCACGTCTTCGCCGGTCGTCGCGGAGAGCACCTCGCCTTCGACGAGCGCCCGCAGGCGCCCGGTGGTGCTGCTCTCCTGAACCCCGTGCCGCAGGGCGAAGACACGGGCGAAGGTCGATATGGGGTGCGAGGCGTCCTTGAGGTCGAGGCGGCCAAGGTGCTCGCCGCCGGCACCGCCCGGCAGGATCCGCCCGAACAGGCGGACCGGCGGCCGGAACTCGAGGGAGCTCTGGGCCAGGCGCGGCAGAAAGTCGGGGTTGGCGCTCACCGTCGCGTGGATGTCCCGGCGCAGTTCCGCCACCAGCGCCGGGTTGCCCGTCACCGCCCTGAGGTCGAAGAAGATGCTCAGCTCCACGAGCTGCCGCGGGGTCGACTCGCGGATCCAGCGCCGGAAGGTCTCCTTCCACGCGTCGAGGGAGAGGCACCACGCCGGGTTGCTGGCCATGACGTCGCCCTTGCACGCCCGGTATCCGGCCAAGTCCAGCCACCCGCAGACGCGGCGGCCGAGCTGGGTGAAATAGCCGCGAATGGCACCTTCGTCGGCGCCCTCCGGGGAGGCGAAGACGATGGCGTTGTCCTGGTCGGTTGCCAGTGTCTGCTCGTGCCGCGCCTGGCTCCCCATTGCGACGAAGGCGAAGTCGCAGGGGGGCGGGCCGAGCTCGGCGATGGCCAGTTTCACGAGCCGTTCGCCGGTGGCGTCGGAGACCGAGGCGATCATGCGCGTGAGGTGGCGCGGAGCCGCCCCGCAACGAAGGAGCATGGCGACCAGCCCCGCCGTCCGGCGGCAGAGCCGCACGATCTCCTCGACGCTGCCGGCGCGGGCGATCTCGCGGGCGAGGACCAGCGCGCCGTAGCTCTGGAACTGCAGCAGCGTTGCGACGTCGACCACGCCCACGACCTGCCTGTCCGCGTCCTCCACCACGAGGTGCTTCACCCGGTTCTCCTCCATGGCCTGCAGGGCCTCGTAGACCGGGGCGTCGTCGAGGAGGGTGTGAAGGGGCGCCGACATCACGCGGCGCACCGGAGCGCGGGAGTCCCGTAGCGCCTCTTGCAGGCCGAGGCGGATCTCGAGATCGGTCACGAGGCCCAGCGCCTCGCCCTTTTCGGTCTGCACCAGGAGCGCCGCCGTCGAGCTTCCCGCCAGCAGCTCGGCCGCCGCAAGCACCGTCGTGTCGGGGAGGCAGGTCGGCACCGCGTGGACGACGCTGCGGACGGGTTCGTCGAGGAACGAGAGCGAGCTGCGAAGCCGTTCGAGCATCGTGTCCCGCTCGACGTCCTGCCTCACTCTCGCGGTGACGTCCTCCAGGACGGCGTCGACGAAGGCGGGACCGCCGTCCTCGTTTCGAACGAGATGGGCCGTGAGCGCGATGGCCCTGGCCCGCCCGTCCCGGGTCGCGGCGTGGACGACGCGTCGAGCGACCGCGCCCTCGAGCAGCTCCTCGCGGAGCCTGTCGAGGTCCTGGTCGTCGGCCAGGAGTCCGGCCAGGGTCTGCGGCCCGTCCTCGGCGGCGTCCCGGATCGACTCGAGCATCGTTCCCGCGGCCGGGTTCGTGTGGAGGATCGCTCCGCGCCGGGCGAAGCGGGCGCGCAGCAGCCCGACGGGGACGCCCCGCGCGATCGCCTCGAGGCTGCCGGCAGAGGCGTCCGCGGCGCCGCCAACGGTCCGGGCGCTCACCGTCCGAGTGGCGACCTCCCGAACGTTGAGGATGAAACCACGCTCGCCTGCGAACGTTATCGGCGACAGCGAAAGCACACATTCCACGAGGTGGCCGTCCCGGCCGCGCAGCGCGCCGTCGACGCTTCCGGCGACCTCCTCGCCCGCGGTCACACGCTCGACGGCCGACCATGCCTGCTCGTTTCCCTCTCCGGTGGGCAGGACGTCGTCGAGGGCGTAGAGCTCGAGCTCGGGCGCCGAGTAGCCGAGCAGCTTCAGGAGTACGGGGTTGGCGTACCGGAGCCGCCCGTCGAGGACCAGGAGATTGCCCTCGGTGGCGGCCTCGACCAGCGTCCTGTAGCGCCGCGTCGACTCGCGGAGGCTCTCCTCGGCCTGGGACCGCTCGCGTTCGAGGCCGAGGCTCTGGCGCATCACGTAGCCGAGGAGCAGCGCCACGAGCGCCGCGATGCCGATCGACACCCAGAAGATGTTCCGCTCGATCCTCGAGATCTCGGCCTTCACGTCGTCCAGGTAGATGCCCGTGCCGATGACCCAGCCCCATGGGGCGAAGCCCCGAACGTAGGACTCCTTCGCCGCCATCCGCCGCGGGTCGTCCTTCCACTGCCAGACGTACTCGACGTAGCCCTCCTGCTGACGGCGGACGACCTGGGCGAACTCGACGAAGATCCGGGCGCCGCGGGGGTCGCGGAAGTCCGACACATCCTGCCCCTCGAGGTCGCGCCGGTAGGGATGCATGACGATGCGGGGGTGCATGTCCTGCAGCCAGAAATAGTCCTTCCCCTCGCGCCCGTAGCGCAGCGCTGCGATCCGTCCGCGGGCCAGATCCTGGGCCTGCCGCCGATCGTACCGGCCCTCCCGTTCCCCGGCCTCGAGCTCGGCCAGCAGGCTCCAGGCCGAGGCGACGAGCTCGCGAATCGTCTCCCGCTTGCGGTCGAGCAGCGACCGCTCGAAAGAAGGAAGGAGGATGCCGAAGACCGCCGCGACCGAGAGCACCAGGGCCAGCAGCGTGGGGCCGAGGATGTGGAGCGCGAAGTGCCGCCACTCCAGCCGGCGGGCCGGCGCCGGCGTCGGCTCCGACGGGGAGTCCGAGGAGCCGGGCTCCGGAGCCTGCAGCAGGCTCCGAAATGCCCTCCAGGCGTCGACGGGCAGCTCGACGCCGAGCTTCTCGTTCTCCTCCGGGCCGTGGATGTCCGATCCGGCGCTGACCGCCAGGCCGAGCTCCCGGGCGAGGGCGACGAGCTCGTCCTGCCGGGCACCGGAGTAGCCGGAGTAGAGGGCTTCGATGCCGTCGAGCCCGAGCTCCTTCAGGCGGAGGAGGACGGGTCGAAGGCTCGCGGCATCGGGGCGGACGGTGAAAGGGTGGGCGAGAAAGACCCGGCCACCCGCGCCATGGAGGAGCCGGATCGCCGCCTCTGCAGAGATCCGGCTGCCCGCGGCACGGTCGGGCGCGTCGGGGTGTTTCCCGGCGCTTCCCGCAGGTCGTTCGAGCCGGCGGAGGGTGTCGGCGAGGCTCCCGTTTCCGGGTTCAGCGCTCGGCGGGTGTCTGCCCCACGTCTCGACGACGCCCGGATGCGCGGGATCGAAGCCCCAGGCGAGGAGGTGGATCTCCTCTTCGCCGAAGGCGACCGTCGCTTCCAGCCCGGAGAGGAACGCGACCCCCCTTCGGGCGAGCGCCTCTCGGAAGGGGGCGAGCCCCTCCACGGTGTCGTGGTCCGTGAGAGACGCGACGACGACCCCGGAGTCTGCCAGCTGGTCGGCAAGCGCCTCGGGCCGCAAGGCGCCATCGCTCGCGGTCGAGTGTCCGTGCAGCTCGATCCGGATCGTGGCTCTCCTCGAGCTCATGCCGCTCCCGCCGATCGCACGTCAGCTCCTCCTCGGGTCATGGCGGTCCCAGGTAACCGAACGAGGAACTGTACAGCGGACCGGGCCTGGGCGTCGCACCGCGGTCACGCCCGCCTCGAAGGTGTCCGTTCAACCCTCGATCATCCGAT
>CALBDV010000242.1 GCA_937927565.1 uncultured Holophagales bacterium | reverse complement strand
TCCTGGCGCTCGGCGGCAGCGGCGCCGTGTCGGCGCAGGCCGGGATGGCCTCCGGGACCGTCCACCTCATCGTCGACGTGAACGGGTACTTCGACTGAACCCCTGTCCATGCAGGCGAGAGGCGGAGCAGGAGCAGGTGTCACGGTCTTGTCGTGACCCGGGCACGGAAGCTCGCGACGGGGCGACCTCCGAGCCTCGGCCGCGGCGCTGCGCGCTCAGGAATTCGAACCGGGCCAGGGCGGCCGTTTCCGTCGTTCGTTCTCCGCTTCGCCGCCGATCAACTGCCGCCCCGCGAAGACGAACAGACCGAGGAGGCTGAGGCACGGGATCAGGTAACGGGCGCTCCTGAAGTCCGAAGACTGCAATCCACCCCAGTCCATCCAGGCGAGGTAGTTGTCGTAGTACCCCTCGAAGGGGTGGATCATCAGGATGTAGCACGCGACGCTGGCGACGAGAAGGGCCCTGCCCAGGACGCGCGGCAGGCCGGGCTTGAGGTCGTCCCAGTACCTCTCGGCCGAGTGAGCGAGCAGCATGAAGACCACCGGCGAAGCCCAGGAGAGGAACCTCAGCGTGTTCACCCCGCCGAAAAGCGACAGGCAGACGATCCCCGCGACGTAAACGACGAGCGATGGCGTTCGCCGCAGCTGCTGGCGCAGCTCTCCGCCGTAGAGAACGAGGAGCGCGATCAGGGGGCCGCCGAAGGCCAGGCAGACGCTCAGGACGAAGTGCCAGATCGTGCTGTGCTTGATCGACTCGATCGCCGCGGGAAGAAAACGGTACGGCTCGCCTCCGATGCGGAACTCGCCCGTGTCGAAGGCGACGACTCTCGTCACGGCGAGTCCGGCGAGAGTCAGACACACGAAAAGCAGCGACAGAAGCAACTCCCGCCGAACGACCGCCGGGCGTGGAAGGGGGTGGGCGGCCGAATCCCCCATGAGAGCGTCGAGCGAGACATAGCGGCAGAACCAGGCGCGGGAGCCAATCCAGACGAGGGGCGTCAGGAGACCCGTCTCGCGGGTCAGCGGTGCGGCGAAGCAGAGAGCCGCGAACAGGACGGTCGCCCGGCCGGAGGCGCCGTCCTTCGGCCACCAGATGGTGAGCGACAGGGCACCGAACATCAGAAGCAGCCACGGCAGTCGTTGAGGACGGGGTAGAACCAGACGCACCGGGTGTAGCTCCAGAACGGCAGCGTGTAGAGAATGGAAGCGATCGCGGCGGCCGTGGGGCTGCTGAAACGACTGCCCAGAGCGAAAACGACCGTGAGCAGCAGGGCCGTCAGGATGGCGTTGACCTGCCGGAAGGCCTCGTCTACCGAGGTACCGAAAACCTGCGAGTAGCGAGCAGCCAGCCAGGACGTGCCAAGCCGGTACACGAACGGCGCCGGTCCGCGGACGGGCTGGTGAAGCAGGAACTGGTCGGCCACGGCGCCATAGGTCACTCCGTCGTCGCCCCGGCCGTTTCCGATCCGGATCTGCGGCTGGTAACGCGAATAGATGACCATCTGCAGGCCGAAGACGAGCATGACCAGGAGCCAGCTGACGGCGACGCTGCGACGGGAATGACCTGCCATCGTGCCGAGCGCCTTTCCTCTCCGGAAACCGGCTCCAGCCGGAACCGAGCCCCGACCATACTCGTGTCCCGTCCCGAAAGTCAGGCGAATTCTCGCGCCGGGCCTTCTCGAGAACCTCATCTGCGGGCTCCGTCGAATGAGCCTCCCCGCACGGACTTCCTCGTCAGGCGGGGGAACCGACTCTCGCAGAGAAGGTTCTCCTTCACAGCGGCTTCGATGCCGGAAGCTCGATCGATTCTGATCGCTCCCTCTTCGCCGCTCAGCACTCACACCGTCACCACCGGCATCTTCGAAACGCTCACCGCGAGGACGTGCAGGCGGGACACGAAAAGGGACCGAAGAACACGCCGGGGAAGAGTACGAAACCGCGCCGCCTACGGCTCCGGGCGGAGGGCCGAAAGCGTTGCCGCTCTCGATCAGCGGCGAGGCGAGGACGCCGGCTCTCGGCTGCCCTCCCGGTCGGCCCTGGCCTGGTCGTTCCCTCGGCCCCCGCGCTGGCGCGACGAGGCGGCGTGCGTGGAGCGAGGAGCACAGCGACGAAGGAGCGAGCACCGTAGCTGCGCGCGCGCCAGGGCGCCGAGGCAGTGCCAGCGCTTCAGTGCCGCGTCGGCCACGCCGACGCTTCCGCTGAAGAACGGCCTGGCGCGGCGCTCGCCCGCGCCGACGCCGGGTCGAGGAGCGCAGCTCGCGAGCACCCGAGACGTGTGCGTCGGCGCGTTCGCGAGCGACGTGATCAGGCCCTGCAGCGACCGCGCGGCGCGCGCACCGCACGACCACGGCGGTGCCCGCCTAACTCTGTTAGGCGGCAGGGCTCGCCGCAGCGAGCGTCAGCGAAGTGGAGGCGATGCCCCGGAGGTGCGCGGGGCCTGCGCGTAGCGAAGCGGAGCGCTTCATGTCAGCCGGCGCCAGCCCAATGGCGCCCATTGGGCTGCGGGGCGCTGCACGGCGCGCGACAGAGGGAGGTCCGAGGAGGGGCCCCTGGCGCGCGCCGTGCTCGCGCCCGTACCTTCCTCGCCCCGCGCGCCGGAGCCGACGTGGGCGCCCTTCGTTCCCGGCGCCCGCAGGCGCCGTGCGGTGCCCCGCTCCGGGCGGGCTCCTCGTGGACGCGTACGACACGATCTCGCAGAGCGCGAGGAGCGGGAGCACGACCAGGGCGACGACGCCG
>CALBDV010000241.1 GCA_937927565.1 uncultured Holophagales bacterium | reverse complement strand
TCTTCTTCATGTCGAAGCTCGTCTTTCCCCAGGAGAACGCCCTGAACCGGCTCCTCCACAACCAGACGCCGTTCGCCCTGCAGCGACGCCTCCAGATGGAGGGGATGCACTCGGTGATCATGCCCATCCAGTCGGAGGTCTGAGAAACCGTCAGTCCGGGAGCGGCTCGGCGACGAACCTGTACCCGACCCACGGTTCGGTGACGACGTAGCGCGGCGTGGCCGGGTCGGGCTCGAGCTTCTTCCGCATCGTGCCGACGTGGACGCGGACGACGTCGACCGTCGTTCCCGGAGCCCCCTTCCAGACGCGGGCGATGATCCGGGCGGTCGTCACGGGCTTTCCGGCGTTCGTCGCGAGGAGCTCGAGGATGGCGAACTCGGTCGGCGTGAGCTTCACCTCGCGACCCTCCTGGACGACGCGCCGCCGTTCGAGGTCGATCGAGAGGCCGTCGAACTCGAGGACGGTCCGGGCCGGGACGACGCCGCTCCTTCGGAGCTGGGCGCGCAGGCGCGCGAGGAGCTCCGGGACGGAGAACGGCTTCGTGACGAAGTCGTCCGCGCCGAGATCGAGGGCCCGGATCTTGTCGACGTCCGCGCCGCGGACGGAGAGGACGACGATCGGCGTCGCGCCCGACCTGCGGATCCCGCGGATCAGCTCGAAGCCGTCGGCGACGGGCATGGCGAGGTCGGTGAGGACGAGGTCCGGCGCCCCCTGTCCGAAGAGCGCGAGGCCCTGGCGGCCCTCGGGCGCCTCGAGGACCTCGTAGCCCGCTTCGGTCAGCTCGGCGGCGAGACCCCTGCGGATCGTTGGGTCGTCCTCGACGACGAGGATGCAGGCGCTCGCCCGGATCACGTCTCCATCCCCTCGTCCGTCGAAGCAGCGGGCAGGTCCAACCTGGCGATCGTCCCGCCGCCGGTACGCGGATGCAACGACAGGTGGCCGCCGTTCGCAGTGGCGAGGCCGCGCGCGATCTCGAGACCCAGGCCCCTGCGGCCGCCGTCGGCGAGATCCCTTTCCTCTCCGGGAAGGGCCTCCGGTGCGAAACCGGGGCCGCGGTCGGCGACCTCGAGACGGACGAGGCGGGGCTCGACCGGGTGCCGGGCCGCCGTCAGCTCTATGGCCGTCCCGTCGGGCGCGGCTCGGGCCGCGTTCTCGACGAGGTTGACGAGGACCTCGACGACGAGCGACGGGTCGGCGAAGGCGTCGGGGCAGTCCGCTGCGATCGAGACGTGCACGGGGTGCGCGACGAGGACGAGAGTCAGTCCTTCCCTCGCTGCCCGAAAGAGGTCCGCCGGCGGGGTCGGCTCCGCGTGGGGGACGCTCCGCCCTGCCTCCAGGCGGGCGAGGGCGAGCAGGTTGTCGATCCGGCGGGCGAGGAGGCCGCTTTCTCGAGCGAGGTCGTCGAGCGCTATCGGGGCCTCGGGCTGCGCGGCGAGCCGCCGCCGGAGGCTCTCGATCGATAGCCCGATCGCCGTGAGCGGACTCCGGAGGTCGTGCGAGACGGCGCGCAGGAGGGAAGTCTTCAGGCTCTCGCTCTGGCGGAGGGCCTCGAGGTGGGCGTTCTCCACGAGAAAACGCTCCCGCTCGATGGCGAGGGCGACGAGCCGGGCGACCGGGTCGAGCACGGTCCGGCCCGCCTGCGTCTCGAGCACGACGAGGACGCCGCTCGCTTTCCCGCCGACGAGGAGCGGAAAGTAGACGTCGCGTGCGCCGCCCGGCGCCGGCACCTCCGCGACCTCTCCCCGATCGAGGACGACCTGGACGAGGCGTTCGTGCTCGGGAGCCAGATCGCGGCCGGACCAGGAGACGACCGTGGGCCGATTGCTCCCCTCGGCGTTCTCGAGAAGCCCGCCGCCTCCTGCGCCGACGGAACGCAGGGCCCTTGCGGCGGCCTCGCCGAGGACGCCGACGCGATTCGTGGTGGTGAAGAGGTCGACCGAGAGGTCGTAGAGGACCTCGATCTCCCGGCGCCGCCGCAGGGCGTCAGCGGCCTGCTCGCGCGCCTGGAGGACGAGCCGGCTCACGACGACCGCCACGATCAGGAAGCAGAAGAGCGCGACCCAGTTCGCGGGCTCGGCGATCGTGAAGGTGTGAAGGGGCGGCAGGAAGAAGAAGTTGAAGGCGAGCGTCGCGGCGAAGGCGCCGATCACCGCGGCGCGCAGGCCTCGCGCGAGGGCGATGCCGAGGACGACCACCAGGAGAACGAGGCCGGCCGTCGTCGAGTTCAGGCCGATGAGCCGTATCAGGGCCGTGGCTCCCCCCACGGCGAGGACCGCCACGGCAAGATCCGCGAGGGCGGCCGGAAGCCATGCGCTGCCTCGTCTCGAATCCGCGGTCATTCTCTCCACTCGGTGTCTCCGGCCGTTATCTTACGGCCCGTCTCCGCGCCCGATTCCCGCTCCGCCTGTGTCACGATTCCCTTCGACCATGCCCGACCCCATCGACGTCGTTCCCGGTGTGAGGATTCCTGCCGCCGCCCAGGAAGCGAGGGGCGTTCGGTCGGGCGGGCCCGGCGGCCAGAACGTCAACAAGGTCGCGTCGAGGGCCGAGCTCGTCGTCGACCTCGCCCTCGTCGAAGGGCTCGACGAGGGCGCCCGCCTCCGACTCGCCGCGCTCGCGGAAGGGCGCCGCGACGCGGAAGGGCGGCTGCGCGTGACGGCGGGGGAGAGCCGGGACTTCCACCGGAACCTCGAGACGGCGCGGGAAAAGGTACGCGCCCTCGTGGCGAAGGCGCTCGTCGTCCCGAAGAAACGTCGCCCCACCCGGCCTTCGGTCGGGTCCCGCGAGCGGCGGATCGACGGGAAGAAGCGCGACGCGAAGGTGAAGCGGACCCGGGCGACGCCCCGCCGCGACGAGTAGGACCTACGCTCCCGCCATCTCCCGTCGCGTGATCGGCGTCGGCCGGCGCTCCTCGTCGACGTTTACGTAGACGACCTCGGCCTCCGTCACCTTCACCGCGGCACCCGGGTTCCGCGCGCGCTGCGCCTCGACGGTGACCTTGATCGTGACCGATGTCCGGCCGATGCGCGTCACCTCGCAGTAGAACGAGACGAGATCGCCGACGAAGACCGGCTCGTGGAAGACGACCTCGGTCATCTTCACCGTCACCATGTAGTCGCAGTGGGCCCGCGCGGCGACGGCGCCCGCGAGGTCGATGTACGAGAGCAGAACGCCTCCAAAGATCGTGCCGTGGGCGTTCGTGTCCTTCGGCATGAGGGTGACCCGGATGGCGG
>CALBDV010000240.1 GCA_937927565.1 uncultured Holophagales bacterium | reverse complement strand
CCGGCTGGGTCGCCAGCTGCCTGACCGACTTCGACGCCATCTGGGACGTCCTGACTCCGGAGAACAGGGTGCGGCTCCTCCGGGCGGTCGTTCGGAGCGTCGAGGTGAACGAGCCGGCCAACGAGGTGAAGGTCTCCATCTCGGACCTGACGGATGCGACGACGACGGAGCCGGAGTACGAGGTGGCCGTGTGACGGACCTGGCGATCGCCGGGAGAGGGACGCCCCTCGGCACGACGGTCGTGGTGGGGCAGCTCTTCCGGGTCAGGCGGGGCAGGGAGAGACGGTTCGTCACTGAGCAGCCGAAGGAGCCCGGGAGGCGTCCGGCGAAGGTCGCTCTCCAGCTGGCATTGGCGCACCGGATTCAGAGGGCGATCGAGGCCGGGGAGGTCAAGGACCAGGCGGAGGCGGCGCGGATGCTGGGCCTGACGAGAGCGCGGGTGTCGCAGCTGCTGGGCCTGACGCTACTGGCCCCGGACATCCAGGAACGGCTCCTGGACGCTGAGGATCAGGGCCTCTCCGAGCGAGCGCTGCGGTCGGTCTCGGGGATCGAGGACTGGAACGGGCAGCGCAAGGCGTTCACGGAGCGCCCGTTGTGTCCGGACGCATAGAGGGTCACGCGCCGTTGGCTTCGAGGAGGTCCCACGCGGCGAGGTACCGGCCCTCGACGTCCTTGAACTCCCGAACTGGATTGTCACGGTGAGGACGTCCGTCCCTGCCTGGCCGGGCCAGCCATGCGGCGTGACTGGAGCGACAGTAGTCTGCGACGACGACGCTTGGCACGACATGGTACGAAGGCTCGCCGGAGCCGTTTAGGTTAACGAAGACGAAGAAGAGATCGGGGCGACCTGACGACTCGACCTTCTCATGTAGGGGCCACGAACGTTGCGAGTGCTGGTTCGTCTTGACCTGAATGCCGAAGAAGCGGTTGCCGTCCTGATGGGCGACAAGAACATCAACTCCGCGAGCGTTGCGCAGGGTTACGGAGGCGATGAATCCGCGCCGCGAGAGCTCGGCAGCAACGAAGTACTCGCCGGCGACCCCTGAGAGGCCTGGCGGAAGTGGCTCAGACACGAGAGGTCGGGACATGGCAGGCCTCCTCAGATAGAAAGCGAACGGTCGAGATGCGGGTACGGCCCCTAATCGTCGGCGTCAGCGATGAGCGTGGTGAGTCCCCTGCGTGCCAGGTGGGCTGCCCCTCAGAGGATCGATGGGAAGGGCAACGGTCGTAGCTCATTCTGAGTAAATCGGGCGTAGCCGAGTGACGGATGTGTCGCAAGCCGCTCAAGATCCTGCGGTTTGTGGAACCTCAAGGAGAAGCCTGTCTCGTTGGTGGGGAGAAGCGTGCCTTCGCGCAAGAGCGCAACGGGAAGGAGGAAGACGTGGATGACCCCCGCATCAGCCAAGCTCACGACGTGGCAGAAGACGGGGGTCATTCCGAAACGATCCGCGAACCGGTCGAGTTTGCCGAGATGATCGTTCTCGATCGTGATGCTGTGGTGCTCGGTAGAGCCGCTTCGAAACAGGCGAGTCTTGACGGAGATCGCGAGACGGTGTCGGTCGCGGACGGCGATGAGGTCGGCCCCGACGTGATCGACGACGGCGACTTCAAAGCCTTGAGACAGGAGAACGTAGGTCGCGAGGCCCTCTCCGAAGTCGCCGAGGAGCTTCGGCGCACGCGAGTCTCGAATCATCGCAGGTCTCCTTGTCAGCCCAA
>CALBDV010000239.1 GCA_937927565.1 uncultured Holophagales bacterium | reverse complement strand
GGCGGGTTCTGTCACGGGTCGGCCTCGTTCCTCGATTGTTTCGCCTTCTCGGCGACGGTTCGATGCCGCAGGCGAGCCGGACGTTACGGGCGGTTCTCCCTGCCCACGCGCTCGAAGCCCGATCAAGGACTGCCGACTCGCGAAAGATCGAGGTCTGGCGACCCGACCCTTCAACGGCCGTTGATCCGCTTGTCGTAGTCGAAGTACCGGACCCGGAACGACCGGTCGAGCTTCGGCTTCGAGGCGCGATAGCGATTCACGTAGTCGACGATCTTCGGGTCCGGATTCCCGCTCACTCGCTCGAAGGAGAGGAAGTCCTTCTCGAACCAGTCGAAGATCTTCGAGAGCGTCACGGTCTTCCGTCCCGCGTCTGTCGCGACGTTCCGTTCCTCCTCGACGAACTCCCGCATCGCCGCGTCGAGCTGTGCGTCGAGCTTCTCCGGGACGAACGCCTCGCGGGGAAGCCGCGGGCAACCGACCGAAGCGCAGTTGAGAGCCGCGTGGATCCGGGGATCTGCGAACTCCTCGCGAATCAGGTCGTCCTCGAGCGCCTTGAGGCTCCAGCTCTCGCCGTCGAGCCGGACCTTCATCGAGACGAAGAACGAGTAGCCGCTGACGAGCCCCCCCTTCCAGACGCTCTCCTTCTCCGGCCCGCGCGAAAGGACTCCCTGAAAGACCAGGGCGTTGTAGGCGTTGAGGTAGTAGGCGAGCCGGTCGTTCCGAGAGGGGAAGAGCGAAGGCGTGCTCCTGGGCCCCTGCCGGGCGAGACGCTCCACCCAGGCGTCGAGCCCGGCGCGGTCCCGGGAGAGGGCCACGTAGTCGACCCGGCCCTTTTCGTCGACGAAGCGCTCGAGGACCTTGGCCCACTCGGCGTGCGAGAAGCGCTCCCGCCCTTCCGGGGCCACCTGAGCCATTGCGGGCACCGCCCCGCCGGCGAGGCCCGGTGAAGCCACGGTGGCCACGGTGGCCAGGGTGGCCAGAGTTGCGTAGGCGGCAAAGGTGGCCACGACGGACACTTCTGCCGCGACGGCCGCCGGGTTCCTGCAACCGGCCGGGCTCGTCTCAGGCGTTCGCATCTTCATCTCGCTGCTCCCTCCACGGGTGGGATGCCCGCGCGCCCGGCCCGGTTTCGGTACGGCCGCCGGAGCGTGACGGATCGCACGACCGATCGATGGAATTCGGCGCGAGGGCCGGCACCCTTTCCCGTGAAACGATTCGGTTTCCTGCGGCATCCAAGCCCCCGTGAGGTTCACATGGTTCGAGAACTCTCCGTCGGCATCCACGGAGGCATGAGGTGATGGACCGCCCGCGCCTCGCGCCCCCCGCTCCGGCCGGGCTGCCCACCTGGGCCGACCTCGGCACGCGCGAGCGGGCGCTCTCGGCCGGGTGGGAGCGCCTCGACCCTGCCTTCCGGACGCCGAACCAGGTCCTCGGCCGGCGCTCGGCGATCGGCTGCGTCGCCCTCGAGATCACCCAGCGCTGCAACCTCGACTGCACGCTCTGCTATCTCTCCGAAAGCTCGGAATCCGTGAAGGACCTCCCGCTCGACGTCGTCTTCCGGAGGATCGACCGGATCCGCGAGCTCTACGGGCCGGGCGTCAGCGTCCAGGTGACCGGCGGAGACCCGACGCTCCGCGACCGCCGCGAGCTCGTGGCGATCGTGAAACGTCTCGCGGAGAGGGACCTCCGCCCCTCGCTCTTCACGAACGGCCTCCTCGCCACGCGCGACCTGCTGGCCGAGCTCGCGGGGGTCGGGCTCTTCGACGTCGCGTTCCACGTCGACACGACCCAGCGCCGTAAGAAGTACCCGACGGAGGAGTCGCTGAACGAGGTGCGGCGCGAGTACATCGAGCGCGCCAGGGGCCTGCGCATCGCCGTCGTCTTCAACACGACCGTCCACGCCGGGAACCTCGAGGAGGTCCCCGCGCTCGCCCGCTTCTTCCTCTCCGTCTCCGACGTCGTCGGGATGGCCTCGTTCCAGCTGCAGGCCGAAACGGGGCGCGGCGAGCTCGCGGTCAAAGAGGCTCACGTGACGATGCCCGCGATCCGGGAGCGGATCACGCGCGGGCTCGGGGCGAAGGGGCTCTCGTGGGAGACGGCCCTGGTCGGCCATCCCGAGTGTCACCAGGCGGTCATGCTCGTGACGGCGGGCGATTCGTTCGTCGAGGTGCTCGACGACCCGCCCCTGTTCGAGCGGTTCCTCGAGGAGTTCCGGCACGTCCCGTTCGACCGGCGCGACGTGCGAGGAACGGCGCGGAAGGTCATCGGCGCGGCGCTGAAGACACCGTACTGGGCCGTCCACGGGGGCGCCTTCCTCGCGCGCAAGCTCTGGGGCCTCCGGCGCGGCCTCCTGGCCACGCGCGGCAAGACCGGGAAGCTGACGTTCTTCATCCAGAACTTCCAGCCGGCCGAGGCCCTCGACCCGGAGCGGATCAGGAACTGCTCGTTCATGGTGATGACCGACGACGGGCCGGTCTCGATGTGCGAGCACAACGCGCGCCGCGAGGAGATCATCCTGAAGCCGCTCGCG
>CALBDV010000238.1 GCA_937927565.1 uncultured Holophagales bacterium | reverse complement strand
TTAACGGAGGAGGCAGTCCTCTAGTCTTGAACGTGAAGGGCAAGCCCATTCGCTTGACCGCGCCAGAGGTCCACTTCGATCTATTGAATACGGGAAGCTCGCAGCTCACCGGTTGGACGCAGCCGGCCAGCGACACGGCTTTCCTCGTCCTTGATCGCAACGGCAACGGGAGCATCGACAACGGGAACGAGTTGTTCGGTGATCACACGATTCTGCCCGACGGGACGAGCGCTCCGAATGGCTATCTCGCTCTCTCTTGGTTCGATCGCCTCGAGAACGGTGGAAACGGGGATGGTCGCATCGATGCGCTCGATGTTGTCTGTAGTAGTCTCCGCCTGTGGTTCGATGACAACCACGATGGGTTCTCACAGACCGCCGAGGTCAAGACCCTTGCGGAGGTCGACGTTCAGTCGATCTCGTTGATCTACGCTGACGACCGAAGGGTTGATTCATTCGGAAACATGTTCCGCTACCGTGGATCCGCCGTCGTATTGAAAGCCAACGGTAGGCCCAAGGACGTCAGGACCTACGACGTCTTCTTCAAGCTGGAATAGGTTCAGGGCTGATCATGCGCGTGAAGGGGCCCCGACGACCGGGCCGGTGCCCCTTCGCCGCAGTGCTGCAAGCCACGCTACAAGATGGCGGCGACCCGCGAGGCAACGCTGGACTGCTTCATCGAGCATGACCTGCTTTGCCTCTCCTCGGGGAAGAGGCCCGCCGCTCTGCCCAGCTTGTCGCCCGAGCCGCTGGTGGGCTATCCCGCGTGGTAACGGGCTGCACGACTTTGGCCGCATCTGGCGACAGGATCCGCTCCGGGATGTCAGGAGCCCGGAACGTAAGGTCCGGCCGTTCGCCGACCACCTCGCGCTTGGCATTGCCGTGGACTTCCCGGATCAGATCTCCGAGGTTTCTGGCGAGCTGCTCGAGAAGTGGGGGGTGACCTTCGACGAGGCCCTGGAGATCGGGAGGGACAACCTCTGGAAGCGATCGGCGGGTAAGTGGGAACACCTGGCCGAGGGGGTCTGGATGTCGCCCTGGCAGGACAACTTGGATGTGAACCGGCTGGCGATGCCGACGCTCTTCCGGCAGCTGACAGTGGACGGCGATCCCATTGCCTTCGCGCCGAACCGGGACCACCTGATCGTCACGGGCTCGCGGAACTTCGTCGGGCAGGGTGTAGCCGCCGCATACGCGATCGGGCTCCTCGACGAGCCGCGACCCATGAATGCGACGCCGATCATCCTGGATGGGCTCGAATGGAAGGCCTATCCGTTCGACACCAACCACCCGATCGCTTCGCTCTTTCGACGTCTCCAGATCCGCTCCCTCTCGGAGGACTACGCCACGCAGAAGAGCATCCTCGTGGAACGGTTCGAGCGGGAGGAGCGGGACATCTTCGTCGCGTCGTTCATGGCGTTTGAAAACAAGGAGAAGTAGACACTCCGGACTATCGCGACGTGGACGGAGACCGTGGATACGCTCCTGCCGAGGGTGGACTCGGTCGTCCTGAACGTGTCCGAAGGGGAGGAGAAGTGCCGGGCGCTCGGAGAGGCTTCCTGGGATCGACTTGTCGAGGTCGTAGGTCATCGAATGGCCCGGCAGGAGGGGATATACGCGGAGAGGTATCGAGTGGCGGATTTCCCGAGTGCCGAGGAGATTGAACTGCTGCAGCTTGAGACGGGCGGCGGGTGACTGTCGCCCGTCCCGTGGCTGAGGGCTCGGGCGAGCAGTTCGTCGAACCCCACCCCTCCTCCTGCGTTTGTGGCGGGTTCGCCGGGACGGCAGCCTGGGACTCGACCAGGAGGCCGTGCGACATCGGGGCCGGCCCTGCGATCAGGATCGTCATGGACACCCGGCAGTGGCGTGAGCTCGGTCGCCCACGGTCCGAGGAAGCTCTCCGGGAGTCGCTGGACGCTGGTCCGGGGACACGCCAGGGATAAGCGTTTCGTCAGTTCACGGGCGACAGGGTCACCGACCCGACCGCCTCGCTGTCGTCGCACCGTTCGATCGACACGGTGAAGCTGATGGCGTCCTCGCGGACCACGGCAGCCTCATGCTCCGGGTCGTAGTCGGTCGTCGCCCGGGCCACCACGTTGATGATCTCCTGTTCCTCCCGCCACTTCGATAGCTGCGCCACCGCGTCGTCGGCACGAACGTAGATCGGATCCGAGTCGTCGAAGAGGATGACAACCGCGCCTCGGCCGTATTCGAGGAAGGCGACGACGGCTCGGCGGATCAGGTCTGCCCGGATCACCGGGTGATTCTCACCTCGCTCTCCGGGAGACGAGTCGGCCTCGCCTCCTGCGCCGCTGATCCCTCAACCGACACGAGCGGCCGGGTCCAGTCGTGGACCTTTCCGGTCCTCTATCGAGCACTGCGAGTGGCCTTCGCCCCCTCCTGGGTGCCTTGGCGACGCTCCCGGAAAGAAAGTTCCGGGGGCCTGTAGCAAAAAGTCGGGTCTCGCGGAGCTTAGGAGGGACCCCCGATAGGGGGGTAGGTGTTGGTCTGGCCTCTGATGGGCAGGCTAGAGGAGAAACCCTGTGGCTCGGGTTCCACCACCCAGGACTGTCGATGCCCCCCCCGCTCGCTGCGAACTGCCGGCCTGCGAGGTACTTGCGCGCGAGCAGTGCGCGCCGGCTCGGCAATGAGGGGTGCCGCCCTGTGACGCCTCATTCATTAGCGTTGGGGCCTCCCTGGGAGCCCAACCTTCAGCCCTCGTTGGCTCGCCTTTCCGCTCCACCAGGATTCTGCTCTCGAGGCCCGACCATTCTCGTAACCCGTCTCGATATCCGCTCGCGATACTCCTCCGAGATCTGCCACCCCCTGGGGTTCCTTGGCCCGATTCCGCGTGGCCCTCCTCGCCGACATCGCGACATCGATTCTCTCGAGGCCCGGACCGCGTCACCGATCAGAGGAGGCTTTCGATGAAAGAACCACGGCCTTTGTGGCACGTGAGGCAAGGTCGCCTCGTGACACTTCTTCTCGCATTGAGCACCATGGGACTGACGGCCTCGGCCGCCAACGCCACCACCTATGTGGCAAGACGCGGATCCAGCGCCGCCAAGATCGAATGGAAGGCGGCCCTTTCATCGATCGGGCCGGAGATCTTCTGTAACGACGAGTACTGTGTCGTTACGGCGTCCGAAGAAGGAGAGATCGCACTTGGGATCCTGGAGAAAGACCGCGTAGTCACGCTTGAGGAGCTGCCCGCCGCGCGCAAGCTGTTCTTTCAACAGGCCACGTTCGACGTGAATCGCGGAGCGTTCGACAGAGCGTTTTCCGGGGATCGGGAGCTCGGTTCGAGCGACACCTTCGGCCAGTA
The DNA here is from genome assembly GCA_937927565.1 of uncultured Holophagales bacterium. Lineage (GTDB taxonomy): Bacteria > Acidobacteriota > Thermoanaerobaculia > UBA5066 > UBA5066 > UBA5066. The sequence continues at coordinate 3,171 of CALBDV010000238.1, read as the reverse complement.
CGTTCTCGTCTTCAAGACCTATCCCCAGGCCGAGTGGCTTACGGAACTGGAGACCGCCGGCGTCGTCCCGCTTCACCCCATACGCACGATGGGATTCCTTGTCTTTGGACCACGCGCCTCCATCAAGGCCCTGACGGAATCAATGAAGGCAGTCCTTGCTGTTGTGGAGGTGCCGGCTGGGCTGAAGCGCCTTCGGTTCGATAGATGGGACTCTGGAGCGGACGCCCGCCTTCCTGTACTGGTAGAGATCGTGACGGCGAAACGGGACTTCATGCTGGACGTGCTTCTCTCGGTCCATGGCCGGAGCACCCCTTTGGCCTATCGAACCGGGGCGACGGAGGCATATCGAGCGTTGCTGACCTTGCCCGACGCGATGGCACTAAGCTCATTTCCAGAGGTCGTCAGCCTTTCCGTCGCTGGTCTGCACGGAGGGCCGTCTGACGAACGCTCGAATCGCATCGTTGCCGGCGACTGGCAAGCACCAGGCTCTTCCTGGACCTCCGTGCTCGATCCGAACTCTTCGTCTCCGCGGTACTGGGACGGCTTTCTCTCCAATTTGGCGTCTGCCGGCTTGGACCTCAGCAATCAGACGATAGGGTTCATCGACTCAGGGATCGATGGCGGGCTCCAACAGAATGGCTCCGCCTTCTGTCCTCCCTATCTTCGTCCTCCAGGCTACCCGACCACACCTTGCCGGCTGGTCATGGCCACGGATGTATCGACGAATTTCGCAGATCTCGATCGTCGGGGAGATGACTTCCTTTATCACGGGACACTGACCTCCGCAATCGCCGCTGGTTTCGCCAGCTCCGCAAGCCCAGGCCGGGACGCTCAACAGTACGCCTTCTCACAGGGGCTCGCGCAGAACGTCAAGGTGGCCTCGTGCCAATTTTTTGCCGGTTGCGGAGCTGCCCTTCGCGGCGTGGGAGAAGCGGACCCCGCCTTCTCACCAGAGAACGATCATCAGCGCCTTCGATATGCACTTCTCGAACTGACGGCCTCCGGCACCCTACCCGACGGCGTCCCAGGCGGCGGGGCACACATCATCAACAACAGCTGGAACCTCGACACCATCGACTACGAAGAATTGGCGATACTCCTAGATCAGACAAGCCGGTCGTTGAGTTCGACGTGGTTCAATTTCGGGGGTCCCCTGTCGGTGGTCGGCGCACGTCGCCCCGTCTTGCACGTGATCTCGGCCGGGAACTTCCCGCAGTACTACCCCGACAGCGACGTCGTGACCGCCCCCGGTGCGGCGAAGAACGGGCTCACTGTCGGCGCGACCGAAACGTACAATCAGCAGTCTTACCTTCCCGATCCATGCCCAAACAACGCCGCCGAGTTCGCCAACAATCCCCGGCAGGTCTTCCTTAACACCGCCACCGGAGCCTCGTCGCGAGCGGGTTACCCAAATCTTCGATTCAAGCCTGATATCGTAGCGCCTGGCATTCGCGCATATGGTCGGCGGTCGACCTCCTACTCAGGCTGTGCTGCGCCATGCAACTCCGATCTCGACGGATCTCTCAGCTATGTCTGGTCTAATGGCACGAGCTTCGCGGCACCCGTCGTCTCTGGGGCGGCGGCCATTACCCGCGAGTGGCTCCGTACCCTCGGTTTTTCTTCCGCTTCGCCGGCGTTGGTGAAGGCGACGCTTATCGGAAGCGCAAGGAACCTTGCGCCCTGCGCCGTCGGGTGCCCTACATGCACCGCTTGCTTCTACTGCAACCAGACTCGCCCTGCGCCCGACAGGCATCAGGGTTGGGGCGGGCTTTCGCTGGACAGGCTGTTTCAAGCGTCCAGCAACTACCACTTCTTCGATCAGGGACACGTCTTCACCGCGAATGGCCAGACATGGTCCCGGACACTAACGCTCTCCGACCGCTCACGCGATACCGTCATCACTCTCGTATGGACCGACCGCGCAAGCGGCGGCACGGTCTCGACCGAGGAGAATCTGGTCAACGACCTTGATCTCCGCGTCACGTACAACGATGGCCTAACACACGCGTACTACGGGAACAACTACTTCACGAGCCCCGACTCTTGCCAGCGTGACGGATACTCACTTCGCGATCCATCCCCGGTATACGACAGGGTCAACAACGTCGAGAGGATCACGATTCGAGCGTCCGATATCCCGAGTTCGGTCTCAACGGTCACGGTAACCGTGTCCGCGTTCGCGATTACTGGGAATGGAACTCAGCCAATGTGGACTACTCCCCTTCAGCAGGATTTCGCCCTGATGGCCATCAACGCGCGATAGCCAGGGAGGTGCATATGCGATGTCGCTCGATTGTCCTAGTTGCCTTCTTGCTTTCGTCTGTCGGGCGCGCCGAGACCGTGTACCGCGTCCCGGTTGTGGCCGCTATTCGCTCCATCGACGGCGGGCAGAGCCCGACAGATGTCACTGTTGTCACGTCATGGAGCAGTAGTACTTCCCTGTTCAACGGAGGTCCCGGCCAAGGCCGCTTCCGTTATGTCGGCTTTCTTGGCGGAGGGGCCTCGCTGAGTGGCGAACCCTACTGTTCTCCCGCGGCAGATCACTCGATCGGACCGGGTGCCGGACAGGGCCTCTCGCACTGTGTTGCAACTCCCCTTGCTGGAAGCGGCGTCGGCTTTCTTCTCTTAGAGACCTCAGGACCCATCTCAGTACATGCGTCCATTTCCTACCTCAAGCAGGTCTGCAACTGCGCGAGCCTCGACTGCACTCCGATCCCACAGGGCCGCTCACTTCTCCCTGTGTTCCCTTCCGTGTTCCCTGCGGGATCGGTGGTGGTTGCCGGCGAGGTCGATCTCGGCCGCGTTCCCATTCCGGCAGGCTGCGGGGCGGCGATTGAACGCTATCCCCGTCGGGTCAATGTGACGCTGCTAAACGAGGGGGTGGTCCCCGCGTCATTCCTAGTCCGCGTGCTCCCCTACAAGGGTGGCTCGGAAGCGCTCCTCGAGCAGACCGTGGTCGTCCCCGCGAGAGACGTCCTGCAAGTCAACCGGCTTCCTCTTGATCTGAATGCGATCTCGGCCGTTCAAGGTTCCGTAGCAGCGGACGGCGGCGTCCGCGTCTGGATCGAGATCAGCGCAGATCAGCCATTCCTCGCATACGCCAGCACCGTGTTTGACGACGGTGCCCCGGACTCCATGCCCTTCGAGATCTACCCGCCGTTCGCACGCTAG
>CALBDV010000237.1 GCA_937927565.1 uncultured Holophagales bacterium | reverse complement strand
CTCGTCGTCCAGGTCGTCGAAGGCCTCCTCGACGAGGGCGAAGGGGATTCGGGCGACCTCGCGGCCCGCCGCGTCGAGGAGGGCGATCGGCTCGTCCTCGTCGACGGAGGGCGACGCGAGGGCGGATGCGGCCAGCTCTCGGGCGAGGGCGGAATCGACTCCCGTCTCGTCGGCGATCTTCGCCGCGAGGATCTCGAGGAGGCGGGCGGGGGCGCGGGACGGTGATCCGGTCATCTGTCGGCTCCACGCCGAACATCGATCCGCGCGGACCGCCTGTCAACCGGGATGGACCGGAGCCGGCCGCCTCGCGATCGCCGACGCGTCTCTGCTACCGTCCGCGCCATGTACGGAGACGGGTCGTCCCTCCTGTCGTTCTTCTCTTCGGTCGCGCGGCAGCTCCCGACGATCGTGGTGGTCGTCGTCGGCCTCGTCGTCGTCCTCGGGAGGAAGGCGAGCCACCCGAAGGCCTCGAACCTCGCCGCGCTGGGTCTCGTCGTCCTGCTCCTGTCCGGACTCGGGAGCGCGGTGTTCTACGCCCTGGCGCCGACGCTCGTGCAGGGCGCGGGAGGGCTGGCGGTGGCCTTCACCGTGTCGGGGCTGGTCTTCTCCCTGTTCCACGCCTGCGGCCTGGGCCTTCTCGTGGCGGCCGTCATCGCCGACCGCGCAGCGCACTGACGGGAAGCGGCCGGCGGGAGGGTCGGACTCCCGGCCGGCCGTCGATCCTCAGGGCAGGAGCGGAACGTCCCGGGCCGCGATGAAGGTGCCGTCGCCGGAGCGGTTGTCGACGGCGATGACGAACGGGAGGACGGGGAGGTGCGCGACGAAAGAGAGCGAAGCCCCCTCGGTCGCGAGGCCCTCCGCGCCCACCTCCCGGTAGACGTCGTTCACCTGGAGCCAGGCGCCGGGCCCGAGGGTGCGGACGAAGCTGCCGAGCTCGGTGCCGTCTCCGTCGTACAGCCAGAAGACGACATCCACCGGTGCGGCGTGGGGGTTGAAGGCACCGGCGTTGACCCGGAACGTGCCGGAGGCATCGTCGCGTGCCCCGGAGAGGCCTGGGAAGACGGCGCTCGTCCTCGCCTCGTCCCTCCTGAAGGCCGGGATGACCGTGCCGTTGCCCGGACTCTCGGGGTTCACCGTGACGACGCGCGAGGTGACGAGCATCGGCCCGCCGCGGAGGTCGTAGGAGAACTGGAGGGTGCCCGCGGCGTCGCGCTGGCCGAGCATCGTCGAGAGGACGTCGGGCAGGTGCCGCGTCTGCTTCGCGCCGACGTGGAGGACGACGGGGGTCGTCGGGTGGCCATCCTTCCAGAACGTCAGGGCGAACATCCTGTTCGCGGGGGCCGGGTTGTGGACCCAGAGATCGGTCTCGAAACGCTCGCCCTTCGCGCCCCGGACGGACGCGGCAGTCGGGATGAAGAGGTCTTCGTCCTCGAGCGAGCGGCGCAGCACGACGTCGTCGACGAAGATCGGGTAGGGCTCCTCTCCCGCGGAACGGGCGACGACGACGACGAGCGCGGCGACGGCGGCCTCGGGTGCCGGGATCCGGCGCCGCTCTTTCACCTGCCACGCGGCGGGCGCGGTGTAGGAGAAGTCGAGCGACGGGGCGCCGCGAAGTGAGGGCCCCTGGCAGCCCGGGACGGCGTGCCACTGGACGCGGACGGAGACGCCGCCGGAGTGGCCGGGCCACTCCGGCAGGCGGGCGGCGGCCGAGAGGTCGTACAGCCGGTAGCCCTCCACGGTGACGCACTGGAGCATCACGTCGCTTCCTTGCGGCCGATTCGGGAGCGTGATCCGGGCCGAGCCGGGGCTGGCGGCGCCGCCCGCGCTGAAGGAGACGAGGTCGAGGCGCGACCACGAGGAGACCCCCTCGCGGAAGTCGCCGTTGGACAGGAGGTTCGCGGCCTTCACAGGCTGGGCCGAGAGGGCCGAGGCGAGGAGGCCGGACAGGATGGTCAGCGAAGCTGCGGAGGGTCTCATGGCTGGAAGCTCTCCCTGGGCTCGAGGTAGGTGGAGTCGCCCGAGCGGTTGTCGATGGAGATGAGGAAGGGGAAGACCGGGGCCTCGGAGGTGAACGTCACGAAGGAGCCGGGTCGGACGGACCCGGCGCGCGCCAGCTGGAAGAGGTCGTTGATCTGCGCCCACGCGCCCGGGCCGACCATCTGGATGACGGTGTCGAGGGCCTCGCCGTTCTCGGCGTGGACGGTGAAGAAGGTGAAGACGGGGGCCGGGGACGGGTTGTAGACGCCGGCGTTCACGCGGGTCCCGCCGTCGCCGGCGCGCCCGTCGGAAAGGCCCGCGAACGTGGCCGTCGTCCGTGCCGCCGAGGACGGCAGGACGGGGAGGGCCATCCCGTTGCCGGGCCTCTCCTCGTGGACGGTCGCCGCCCTCGCCGACGCGACGATCGGACCGGGGGTCGCCTCGTAGGTCACCTCGAGGGCGCCGGCCCCGCTCTGCTTCCCGAAGAGGTCGAGGAGGGCGTCGGCGAAGACGCGAGTCTCTCTCGGCGCGAACGTGAGGCTCACCGCCGCGGTGGAGCAGGGCTGGTCCGCGCGGCAACGGAGGCTGACGTCGACGCGCCGGGTGGTGTGGGCCGGGTTCGCCAGGACCAGGGTCGTCCTGAAGCGCTCTCCACGAGCCCCGTCGACAGAGGCCGCGGTCGGCACCGTGAGCGTGACGAACCTGTTCGAAGCGGAGAGCTCGACGTCGTCGACGAAAGCCGAGAAGGCAGGGTCCGGCCCCGAGGCCCAGTGGACGATCTGGACCGAAGCGCTCGCCGCCCCCGACGGGGCGCGGAGCCTCTCGAGGCTCCGGCGAGTCCAGACCGCCGGGGCTACGTGGGGGAAGTCGAGGGCGGGGGAGAGGCCGAGGGTCGCCCCCTCGCAACCGGGCCAGGAGTGCCAGACCACGCGGAGGGAGACGCCGCCTTCCGCCTCGGGGGAGTAAGGGAGGAGCGCCGTGGCCCGGAAGTCGTAGTCGACGCCGGGCGACACCGTGGCGCACTGCTGGAGCGCGAGGGCGCCGACCACGCCGGGGTTTCCGCGGATCCGGGCGGAACCGGACCCGGGGCCGGCGGCCCCGTCCGGGGCCCATTCGACGGACGGAGTCGCCGCCCACCCGCCGAGCCCGGTCGCGAAGGACCCGTTGTTGAGGATGTTGGCCGCGGCTGACGGGAGGGCGAAGAGGAGAATCGCTCCCGCAAGGGCCGCGCCGAGGAGCGTCGGTCGCGTTCTGAGGTTCTGTCTCATGGTGCCCCAACCTACGGTCCGGGCCCCGGCGAGTTCCTCAATGCCGTCTCATTTTTCGGCTACGATTCCCTCACAGGATCCTGTGATGTCGGCCAAGTCACCTGAAGACAGTGGGTTGTGGGAATTCGGCGAGTTTCGGCTCGATGGGCGGGCGCGCCTGCTCCTGAGGGATGGAATCCCTGTTCCCCTCACCCCGAAGGCCCTCGAGGTCCTCTTCTACCTCGTTCGGCATGCCGGAAGGGCCGTCTCCCGGGAGGAACTCCTGGACGCCATCTGGCCCGACACGATCGTCACGGACGCATCCCTCACACAGGCGGTCTTCCTCGTTCGCAAGGCGCTCGGGGAAACGGAAGCCTCCAACTACGTGGAGACGGTCCCGAGGATCGGCTATCGGTTCAACCTCCCCGATCAGCCGGTCCCCGTCCCGGAATCCGAGAGTGGCGGCGACGGGGTCGGCGTCGGCCCGGTCCCGGAACCAGCGACCGAAAGCCCCGAGACGGACGGCACAGGGAGGGGCCGGAGACCTTCACCGGCAATCCTCGCCGTCGCCGCGGCGGGGGCGCTCGTGGCAGCGGCCGTGATCCCGATTCTCTTCAGAAGTCAGGCGACGGGGGGATCGGCGAATCCCGTTGCCTCGTCCGTCTCCCGGCCACTGCTGACGCTCGATCGCGAGATCGCGGTGCCGCCAGATGCTCTCCGGATACTCGGGGCCTTCGACGGCACGGTGGTCCTGTCGGCCCCGTCCGCCTTCTACCTCCTTCCCTCAGACGGGGCCATTTCGGCGTCGCGCGTGTCCCTGGCCCCCGGCGAGGTCGCGGCGGCACCGCTCGGAGGAGGACGGCTCCTCGTCGTGCGCGACGGGAGGGTCGTGGCCCGTCACCCGACGAAACCGGAGGAAGTCGACCTCGGGGCCCTCCCCGCGGACGCGCCAGAGCCTTCGGAGGGGCGCGTCTTCGCTTCGCGCTCGGGGCGTTTTCTCGTGGTGCGGGGAGAGGAGGCGCTCGACCTCTTCGAGCGGACGGAGAAGGGCTGGACGCAGCGGCTGCGGGCGCGCGTCCCGCTGGTCCCGGGCGAGGTGATCGACCTGGGCGAGCGGTTCCTGGCGCTGGCGCAGGGCGCCGCGCTCCCGGTTCGGGCCTGGTCGCTTCCGGATGGCGCGGCCGTGCTCGATGCCCCGTTCGCGGAACGGCAGGTCTTCGCGGTCTCGGTCGACGACGCGACGGGAAAGGTGGCGGTCGGCGGACCCTTCGACACGGTCGCGGTCTTCTCAACGACCGGCTCGCCCGGACCCCGCCTGCTCCCGCGACGCGGCTGGACCTACGGCCTCGCGTGGGTCTCGGACGCCCCGACCCTCCTCGCGTCCGGGCAGGAGGGTCTCGCGGCCTGGCGCAACGGCGCGGAGCCGGTGGCGCTGCTCTCGGCGGCCTCACCCGGCGGAGCGATCTTCCTCGACTCGGACTTCCTCCTGACACTCGTGCCTCGCAGGCAGAGGCTGGCGATCGTCTCCTACGCAGGGTTCCCGCCATCCGCCCGGGTCCCGGCCGGGGGCCTCGCCCTCTGGGCGGCCGAGCACGACGCGGAGGGGAAGACCGTCTTCACGGGGGGGAGGGACGGTCACCTCTGGTCGCTCGACACCCGGACCCTCTCCATCCGTCGCGAGGAGGTCCACACCGACGGACTCACGTCGCTCGCGCGCGACGGCGAACTCCTGGCCTCGTCTTCGGACGACAAGACGGTCGCACTCTGGAGGCTGCCGGGGCCGAACCTGAGGTCGCGAACGAAGGCTCACGACTTCCTCGTGAACGACCTCGCGGTCGTCGAAGGAGAGAAGGGGCGTGAGCTCGTCACCTCTTCCTCGGACGGGACGGTGAGGCGGTGGAGCTGGCCCGCGCTCGAACTCCTCGAGAAGATCGACGTCCAGGCGCTGCTCGGCCGGCCGGTGTCGTTCCACGCGGTCTGGCCGGCGCCCGGAGCCCGGCGAATCCTGGCGGGGACGTGGAACTCGAGTCTGCTCGAGCTGACCTCTCGCGAAGGGGGCTGGCGCGTGCGCGAGTTCCCCGTCGCGTCCCGCTCGATCTACCGGTTCGCCGGAGTGCCCCGCCTGGGGCTCGTCGTCGCGGCGGGCATCCTCCCGGCAGGCCTCCACGTCTTCGACCTCGCGTCCGGGACGCTTCATCCGCTCGACGCGGCCGGGCTCGACGTGATGTGGGCCGTGCCGGTGGCGGGGAAGGACGAGGTCCTGGTCGTCGGTCTCGACGGCGTGTCCCGTTACGCCTTCTCGGCGCTTCTCCCCGATGCGTCCGGCCGGCGTACGCTTTCTTACCGTGTCTGGTCGGGCCGGTGGACGGGCGCCGGGCTCCAGACGGCGACGCTCCTCCCCGACGGTGCGATCTGGGCGGGAACTACGAACGGCGAGCTGGTCCGTCACGACAGCCGCCTTCTCGACGGGCCACCCCTGTTTTCACGCCGCCTGGAGCTCGGACCGGGCCGATGAGTGGCGGTCCGGTCGATGTCCGGTCCATGCGGACGGACGACCGCCGCGCGGGAAGTCCGCGCTTCGGCTAACCTCCGCCTCGTGCGTGCCCGCCTCACCCCCGTCCTCCGTCCGGTTCTCCTCCTCCTCGCCCTCGCTGCGGTCGCCGGCGTCTCGTCGCACGCCGAGGCCGCGAAGCGCCGCGATCTCGCCCGCGACGAGAAGCGGGGCGGGCACACCCTCTCCCGGCACGTCGGCCTGAGCGATGCCGACCTGCGCGAGCGGCTGCGGCGCGACCAGCGAATCTCCGCCGCCTCGACGTACACCGACCGCGTGACGGCCGAGGAGGCGGTGACCCTGGCCCTCCTCGCGAGCAAGAAGAGGGTTGACGGCTGGGTCATGCGCGAGGGCTCCCGCGCGAACCTCGTCATCGACTGGCCGGGAGACGGCCGCATCCTCGGCCGGTCCCTCCTGCGAGGGAAGAAGGATCCGGTACCCTGCAAGAGGGCTCTCGTCATCCTGAAATGGAACACCGAGACCGAGATCTACCATGTTCTGACGTCGTATCCGGAGGCTTCCCGATGACCGCAGCACCCAAGAAGGCGCCTGAAGCGATCGACCCCCGCAACTATCCGGCCATCCGGGAAGCCTTCCGGGGCTACCTGCACGAGGACTGGACCACCGAGTACGCCGATTCGGCCGATGCCGTCCGCGCCTTTCGCCGCGACGCCGGGGAAGAGGAGGCGAAGGCCGTGGCTGTCGAGGCGAAGAAGCTCCTCGCGGCGCTCGCCGGCATGGAAGTCAGGGACCTGAGGAAGCTCCTCGGGGCGGGCTTCGGATCGGGCTGGCGGCCGTCGACGGCGGCGGAAGCCGACCGGGTGCTTCGCTTCCTGGCCGGCGGGTAGGAAACCGCCGCGACGGCGGGTCCGGGTAGACTCCCGCGGCATGTCGAGCCGTCGTCTCATTGCCAGTGTCGTTCTCGGCGGAATGCTCCTTTCGGGTTCGGTCGCTTCGGCCGAGCCCCCGTCCGGAGAGTCCGTCCTCGCTGCGGCGGCGAAAGCCGGCAAGCCGGGAAGGAAGAACATCCTCGTCGTCTTCCACGCGTCCTGGTGCGGCTGGTGCCGCAAGCTCGAGGCGGTCCTCTCGTCCCCTTCGGCTAAGGAGATCCTCGAGCGCCACTACGAGAAGGCCGGGCTGACGGTCCTCGAGCGAGGGGACAAGGAGGCGCTGGAGAACGCCGGCGCCGAGGAGCTGCTCACATCGCTCGCGGGAAAGGACGCCGGGCTGCCGTTCACGGCGGTCCTCGACCGGAAGTCCCGCCGCCCGATCGCCACGTCGAACACCTCCGGGCCCGGCACCAACGTAGGGTTCCCGGCGAAGACGGACGAGCTCGACCACTTCGTCGGGATGCTTCGGAAGGGGGCGCCCCGGATGACCGCCGCCGAGGCCGAGACGATCCGGGCCGCGTTTCCGGCGCCGAGGTGATCGGGACGCGTCGCCCCTGTCGGTGTGGCCGGAGGCGCCCGGCCGCCTGAAGCCAGACGGGCGATGCCGCGGGCGCTCAGCAGATGAGCATGGCGTCTCCGTAGGAAAAGAAGCGGTAGCCGTCCGACACCGCCTCGCGGTAGGCGGCGAGAACCCGCTCGCGCCCCGCAAACGCGCTGACGAGCATCAGGAGCGTCGAACGGGGAAGGTGGAAATTCGTCAGGAGGGCGTCGACGACGAGGAACTCCGCCCCCGGGACGAGGAAGAGGCGCGTCCGAAACGGGCCCGGGACGACCTGCCCGCCGTTCTCGCGAGCGGAGGCCTCGAGCGTGCGGACGCTCGTCGTCCCGACCGCGACGATCCGCCGTCCTTCCGCTTTCGCGCGCCGGATGGCCTCGGCCGTTTCTGTGGGAACGACGCCGCGCTCCGGGTCCATCCGGTGTTCTTCGACCCGCTCGGCCTTCACCGGCTTGAACGTGCCGATACCGACGTGAAGCGTCACGGATGCGACAGTCACGCCGCGGGCCCCCAGCGCCTCGAGAAGCTCGGAGCTCAGGTGAAGGCCGGCGGTCGGGGCGGCGATGGCGCCCGGTTCCCGGGCGTAGACGGTCTGGTACTCCTCGGCGTCACGGGCGTCGGCGACGCCCCCTTCGCGGTGGATGTACGGCGGGAGCGGCGTCGTCCCGACCCGTGGCAGGGCCTCCTCGAGGGGAGTTCCCGAGAAGGCGACGCGGTAGTGCCCCGAGCCCGCCCTGCCGGTCACGATGCCCGAGAGCCCGTCCCCGAAATCGAAGGTCCGTCCCGGCTTCGCTCTCCGTCCCGGCTTCGCGAGGCAGTCCCACGAGGCGGAATCCTCCGTCTTCTCGACGAGGAGGAACTCCGTGCGCCGCCCGTCGGCGTCGCGTCCGAACAGGCGCGCCGGGACGACGCGCGTGTCGTTCACGACGAGGAGGTCTCCCGGGAGGAGGAGCGACGGAAGGTCCGCGACGTTGGCGTGTCCGATCGCGCCGCTGGACCGATCGAGCGTCATGAGCCGCGACGTGCCGCGGGGCGCGGGCCGCTGAGCGATCGATTCCGGGGGGAGGTCGAAGTCGAAGTCGGAGACGTTCACGGGGGGATTGTGGCCGGTCGGCGGCCGATGCGGAGCCTGACACCGGCGTTGACGCCGGGAGTCTTCAACGTGTAGTGTCCCGCCGGTTCGAACGATGGGCGAAGCCAACGGCACCTACCGCAAGCTCAGGCTGATGGATCCGGCCGGCATGTCCCGCGTCATCTCACGGATGGCGCGCGAGGTCGTCGAAGCTGCGGGGGGCGTCGAGGGGTTCGCTCTCGTCGGCATCCGGACGCGCGGCGTGCCGCTCGCGCGGCGGCTCGCGCTGGAGATCGAGAAGACCGAAGGGGCCCGGGTCCCCGTCGGCCTCCTCGACATCACCCTCTACCGCGACGACCTGACCACCGTCGCCTCGTCGCCCGTCCTGAAGCGCACCGACATCTCCTTCCCGGTGGAGACGAAGACGATCGTCCTCTGCGACGACGTCCTCTACACGGGGCGGACGGTTCGCGCGGCCATCGACGCGATCCTCGACTTCGGGAGGCCTCGCCGGATCGTCCTCGCGGTCCTCGTCGATCGGGGACGTCGCGAGCTTCCGATCGAAGCGCAGCTCGTCGGGAAGAAGATCGCCACGTCTGCAACCGAAGTCGTCTCGGTCACGTTCAAGGAGACGGACGGCGAAGACGACGTCTGGCTCCTCGACCGCCACCCGGAGAAGAGGGCGGCCCGCAAGGCGGCGCCGAAGGCCGCGAGGAAGACCCCTGAGAAGATGGTTCCCGTCAGGAAGGCCTCCGAGAGGAAGGTCGCCGAGAAGAAGGTCGCCCGCGGCGCGGCCGGGAAGGCCGCCCCGAAGGGGCGCGGCCGCGGAAAGCGGTGAGCAGGAAGCCCGAAGCTCCGGCTGACCCCGCCTCCTTCACGAAGAAGGATCTCCTCGACATCGAGTCGCTTTCCAGGGCCGAGATCCAGATGATCCTGGACACGGCCGACTCGATGGCAGAGATCAACAAGCGGACGATCAAGAAGGTCCCGACGCTCCGTGGACGGCTCGTCGCGAACCTCTTCTACGAAAACTCGACGCGGACCCGGTTCTCCTTCGAGATCGCCGAGCGGCGCCTCACGGCCGACTCGATCTCCTTCGCCGCCGCCACCTCCTCGGCCTCGAAGGGGGAGACCCTCCTCGACACCTGCCGGAACCTCGAAGCGATGGCGCCCGACGCCATCGTCATCCGGCACCAGGCCTCCGGCGCTCCCCACTTCCTCGCGCGAAACCTGAAGTGTGCCGTGATCAACGCCGGCGACGGGACGCACGCGCACCCGACGCAGGCGCTTCTCGACGCCTACACGATGCGCCGGGTGAAGGGCAAGCTCGAGGGGCTTCGCGTGGCGATCTGCGGCGACGTCCGCTTCAGCCGCGTCGCCCGGTCGAACCTCGCGCTCCTGCCGAAGATGGGGGCCGAGGTGACGCTCGCCGGGCCCCGCACCCTCCTGCCGCCGGAGATCGAACGGACCGGCGCCCGCGTCACGACGCGGATCGAGGAAGCGATCGACGGTGCGGACGTGGTCATGATGCTCCGCGTCCAGAAGGAGCGGGGGGGAGGCCTCGGCTTCCCGTCCGACCGCGAGTACTACGAGTTCTTCGGCCTGACGCCCCAGAGACGGAAGCTCGCCCGCAAGGACGCCATCATCATGCACCCCGGCCCGATGAACCGTGGCGTGGAGATCGACTCCGCCGTCGCCGACGGTCCCGGCTCGGTCATCCTCGACCAGGTCGAGGCGGGCGTCGCGGTGCGGATGGCGGTGCTGTATCTGCTGATCGGAGCGACCGGCGATGAATGAGGCCCCTGTCCTGATCACCGGCGGGCGGGTCGTCGACCCGTCGCGCGGCCTCGACGCCCCGCTCGACGTCCTCCTCGAGGGGGGCGTGGTGGCGAAGGTCGACGAGCGGATCGCCCCTCCCCGCGGGGCTGTTTCCGTCGACGCTTCCGGCCTCGTCGTCGCGCCCGGCTTCGTCGACCTTCACGTTCACTTCCGCGAGCCCGGGTTCGAGTGGAAGGAGACGATCGCCAGCGGCTCCGAGGCGGCGGCGGCGGGCGGCTACACGACCGTCTGCTGCATGCCGAACACGGATCCCGTGATCGACGACGCGCCGACGGCGTCGTTCGTCCAGAAGCGGATCCGCGAAACGGCGCGCGTTCGCGTCCTCCCGATCGGCGCCGTCTCCAAAGGGCAGAAGGGCGTCGCGCTCGCCGAGATCGGCCTGATGAAGGCCGAGGGGATCGTCGCGATCTCCGACGACGGCAAGCCGGTCGTCAACGCCGACCTGATGCGGCGGGCGCTGGAATACGCCTCGATGTTCGACCTGCCGGTGGTCGTCCACGAGGAGGACCCGAATCTCGTGGCGGGTGGCCAGATGAACGAGGGCTGGGCCTCGACGCGTCTCGGCCTCCCCGGCTGGCCAGCGGTCGCCGAGTCGACGATGGTCGCCCGCGACGTGGAGCTCGCGGCGCTGACGGGCGCGCGTCTTCACGTGGCACACATCTCCGTGAGGGACAGTCTCGCGGCGATCCGGCGCGCCCGCGCCGCGCACGTCCCCGTGAGCTGCGAGGTGACGCCCCACCACCTGATGCTGACGGACGAGGACCTCGCCCGCTCGAGCTACGACACCCGCTTCAAGATGAACCCGCCGCTGCGCGACGAGGCCGACCGGCAGGCGCTCGTCTCGGCCCTCGCCGACGGCACGATCGACTGCGTCGCGACGGACCACGCCCCGCACCACCACGACGAGAAGGCGATGGAGTTCGCGGCGGCGCCGTTCGGAGTCACCGGCCTCGAGACCGCGTTCTCCGTCCTCCTCGACGGCCTCGTCCTCCCGCGCCTCCTCTCGCTCTCCCGGCTCGTCGAGGCGATGTCCACAGCCCCGGCCCGCCTCTTCGGCCTGCCGTACGGCACGCTGGCGGAAGGGGCGCCCGCCGATGTCGTTCTCTTCTCGACCTCGCGCTCGACGACGTTCTCGTCGTTCCGCTCGCTCTCGGCGAATTCCCCCTGGGCCGGAAAGACCCTTCGCGGGCGCATCGAGAGGACCTTCGTCGGAGGCCTCGAGGTCCACCGGTTCGGGGCGCTCCCCGCGGTCGAGACGGCCGGCTGACGCTGATCGTCACGTCCCCGGATTTCGCACCTTCACCGAAATGGCCGACACCGACCCGTCCGCTCTTCCCCCGATTCCGGCCAAGCGGGTCGTCCTCGTCGACGACTCACCGGCCTACGCCGCTTCCTGGCGGGGAATCTTCGCGGACCGGTACGGCGAGAAGGTCTCCTTCGAGTCGTACCAGGACCCGGTCGAGGCCCTGACCCACCTCGGTCCGGACGTCGACCTCCTCCTCGTCGACCTCGAGATGCCGGTCCTCGACGGCCGTTCCGTCGCGCGCTTCGCGAAGGAGCGCGGCGTGAGCGAAAGGCGGATCGTCATCGTCTCCGGCCACGACGCCGACGAGCTCCATCGGCTCTTCCCGCAGGGAGCGTGCCTGGCGGTGATCAACAAGACCGAGGCGCAGCAGCAGAGCGCGTTCCTGATGATCCTCGACAGCATCGTCTTCCGGCACTGATGGAGGGCTCCCGCGCCCTCGAGTCTGCCGTGGAGGCTGGTCGCCAGGCGGGAGACCTTCTCCTCGGGTGCTTCGGTTCGCTCGACCCGTCGGAGGTCGAGGAGAAGGGGCGCAACGACGTCGTCTCCCGCGCTGATCGCGAGAGCGAGGCGCTCGTGAAGGAGATCCTCCTCGGCGCGTTTCCCTCGGACCTCTTCCTCGGCGAGGAAGGCGGCGTCGCCGGCTCGGACGCCGACGCGCCCGCATGGATCGTCGACCCGCTCGACGGCACCGCGAACTTCGTCCGCGGCTTCCCGCACTGGGCGGTCTCCATCGGCCGGACGGCAGGCGGCCGGCACGGGGAGCTCGTCCTCGGCGTCGTCTGGGATCCGGTCAAGAAGGACCTCTTCGTCGCGGAGAAGGGGGCCGGCGCGTTTCGGAACGGGAAGCGCGTCCGGGTCCCGCATCGGCCCGGCCTCGCTGGCGCCGCACTCGCGACCGGTTTCCCGTTCCGGATCCAGGCGCGGATCGACACTTACCTGAAGGTCTTCAAGGCCGTCTTCCTCGAGGTGCAGTCGATCCGTCG
>CALBDV010000236.1 GCA_937927565.1 uncultured Holophagales bacterium | reverse complement strand
CGGACAGGGGAGCCTCGTTTCCGTTGACCAGGACGAGGTTCGTCCGCTCCGAGTCGCTCTCCGACACGGGACCGAGAACGCGCGGCATCTTCCCCTCGATCCAGTCCTCCCTCGGCAGGGCCGGGACGGCGTGTCCGAAGCTTCCTCCGGGTCCGGGCGTGGAGGTTTCGACCCTCAGGTCGATCCAGGGCGACGGCGACGTCACCCGGATCGCTCCGTAGCCGGAGGTCAGCCCGAAGAGGGTCCCCAGGACGTCGGGCACGAGCCGGGTCTCCCCGCCGCCGAGCGTCAGCTCCCTGACCGGGCCGGGGCGCCCGTCCTCGTCGTGGCCGAGGAACCGGAGCGTCACGGGAGCCGCGCCTTCGCCGAGGTTCGTCAGGGTGAGCGCCGTCGTCCAGAAGGAGCCGTGCTCCCCGGAGAGCCGTGCCGTCGAAGGGATCAGCCAGACGGCTTCGGAAGACGTGAGGGGCGATGCGGACGGAGAAGTCGGCAGGGGGCGGGAGATGGCGGAGTGCAGCGGAAGGACCGACAGCATCGCCGCGGCGATTCCGGCCAGCACGAGCCTCCGGGAACCGGCCATCGCGTACCTCCGGAAGTGGAGTGCCGCGAGAACTCTACTCCCTCGCGGGGGCCGGGCCTGCGCTCAGCGCCGCTCGGACGCCGCGAGCCCGCCGACGGGAACGCGAACCTCGACGGCCAGTCCGCCGCCGTCGCGGTTGGAGGCGCGAATCGTCCCGCCCCGAGCCTCGACGGCGCGCCGGGCGATGGCGAGGCCGAGGCCGCTCCCTCCGGCGCGCGCGGCATTCTCGCCGCGGTAGAACGGCTCGAAGATCCGCTCGAGGTCCTCCGGTACCACGCCGGGGCCGCGGTCCGCCACGCGCATCCCGAACGCCGTTCCGTCCGGCACGAGACCGGCGTCGACCTCCACCTTCGTCCCCGGAGCCGTGAACTTCACGGCGTTCCTCACGACGTTCTCGAACGCCCGGAGGAAGGGTTCGGCCGGGGCGGTAAGGACGGCCTCTCCTCGCCCCGCGAATGCGACGTCGCGACCGGCGGCCTGTGCCTCGAAACGCGCCTCCTCTGCCACCGCGGACGCGAGCTCGACGAGATCGACCGGCTCGGCCGGGCCGAGGTGGGCTGCGGGCGATTCGAGCCTCGAGAGAGCGAGGAGGCCGCCGACGAGCGCGTCGAGCCGCGCCGACTCCTTCTCGATCCTCTCCAGCGTCGCCTCCAGCTTCGCCGGGCTCTGGCGCGCGAGGCCGATGGCGGCCTGAAGCCTGGCGAGCGGAGAGCGGAGTTCGTGCGAGACGTCGTGGAGGAGCCGTCGCTGCGCCTCGACGAGCCGCTCGAGCTCTCCCGTCATCCGGTCGAAGCCCGCCCCGAGATCGGAGAGCTCGTCGTGCCGGTTTCCGATGAGGGGCGAAACGCGGGTGTCGAGCTTTCCCCGGCCGACGGCCTCGAAGGCCTGCTGAAGCGAGCGGATCGGCCTGGAGAGGGAGCGGGCGACGAGCGCCGCCGCGGCAAGGCTCGCGACGACGCCCGCGCCGACCGGGGCGTAGAGCGGCGGCTTCGGGGGCACGCTCCCGCCGTCCCGCACGACCAGCCAGGCGAGGAGAGCCATCGTCGTGGCGACGAGGACGAGCGTCAGCCAGAAGACGAGGAAGACCTTCCAGAAGAAACGCCCCACCGTCATTCCCTCACGAGCAGGAAGCCCTGCCCCCGCACCGTCTGGATGACGGACCGGCCGTCGTCGAGGAGGCCGAGCTTCTGCCGAAGGCTGCTGACGTGAACGTCGATGCTCCGCTCGAATCGCTCGAGAGGTCTCCCGAGCGCCTGCTCCGAGAGCTCGGCCCTGCTCACGACGCGGCCCGCGTTCCGGGCGAGGACGGCGAGGAGGTTGAACTCGGTGCTCGTCAGGGAGAGCGGCTTGCCGCGCCACTCGGCCGTCCGTCGCTCGGGCCACATCGCCAGGCGCCCCGCCGACACCGGCGCGGCCTGCCCCTCGCCCGGCTGAGTCCGCCGAAGGATGGCCCTCAGCCGCGCCGCGAGCTCGCGCGGCGTACACGGCTTGGGGACGTAGTCGTCTGCGCCCAGCTCGAGGCCGACGATCCGGTCCACGTCGCTCCCCTTGGCCGTCAGCATCAGGACGGGCACCTGGCTCTCGCGGCGGATCCGCCTCAGGACCTCGATTCCGTTCAGCCGCGGCATCATCACGTCGAGGACGACGATGTCCCAGCGGCCCGAGAGCGCCTCGGCGACGGCGCTCTCGCCGTCCGCGCACCCGTGTGCCTCGAAGCCGTCCTGCCCGAGGTACTCCGCGAGCATCGCGGAGAGCTCGGTGTCGTCGTCGACGAGGAGAACGTGCGGCATCGGGTCGGAGGGCTCCTTTCCCGCGGCCGATCATAGACAGGCCTTCGAGCACCGAGGCGGCCCGGAGCGGGACCTTTACGTTTCCTGACGGACTTTTTCCTTCCGCTGACACCCGTTTGCAGGGCTGAAGCGCATCTTCTCGCCGGCGACTCGGGCCACTGCCCGTGACGCAGGGAAGGAAGCGAAGACACCTCATGCGATACGAACTGGAGAGACGCGGAGACCGGTGCGGCCGGGGGCGGGGCGTCCTCGCGGCCGGGGCGTCGGTCCTCCTCCTCACGGGATGCGCCGGGGCGGGCAAGCCCGCGCGGACGGCCTCGGTCGCCGTGCCCGAGACGTGGAGCGGGGCGGCCTCCACCGCTCCGGCCCCCGCCCCCGCGGACGTCGACGCCTCGCTCGTCTCCTGGTGGACGAGGCTCGGAGACGCGACCCTCACGAGCCTCGTCGAGCGGGCCCTCGTCTCGAGCGTCGACGTCCGCAAGTCCGCGGCCCGCGTCCGGCAAGCGCGCGCGCGGCGCGGGCTCGCCGGAAGCGAGCTCCTCCCGTCGGTGACCCTTTCCAACACGCAGAGCCGGAACCGCACCAGCGAGGAGACGGGGACGGGCAGCACACGAGACCTCTACTCCGCGGGTCTCGACGCGACCTGGGAGGTCGATCTCTTCGGAGGCAAGCGGCGGGGCGTCGAGGCGGCCGAGGCCGATCTCGAAGCGACGGCCGCGAGCCTCGACGACGTGAAGGCCTCCCTCGCCGCCGAGGTGGCGCTCGCCTACGTCGATCTCCGGCTCCAGGAGGCGCGCTACGCCATCGCCGCGAAGAACCTCTCGAGCCAGTCCGAGACGCTCGAGCTGACGCGCCTGCGCAACCGGGCGGGTCTGGCGAACGGCCTCGACGTCGCGCGCGCAGAGTCGCGCGTCGCGGAGACGAGCGCCCTCATTCCGGCCTACGTCGAGGCGCGCGAGAACGCCGCGAATCGCCTCGACCTCCTCCTCGGCCTCGCTCCCGGAGCCCTCCGCGAAGAGCTCGGGGCGGGAGGGGACGTACCCCGCGTTCCCGCGACGGCGTCGGCGGGGATCCCGTCCGAAGCCCTGCGCCGTCGCCCTGACGTGCGGGCCGCCGAACGCCGCCTGGCGGCGGAAACCTCCCGCACGGCTCAGGCAGAGGCGGCCCTGCACCCGGCTTTCACACTCGGCGCGAGGGTCGGCCTCGAGTCGTCCTCGCTCTCCTCCCTCCTCGACGCGAGGGCCCTCACGGCGTCCTTCGTCCGCGGCCTCACCGCGCCGATCTTCGACCGGCGGAACATCCGCCGGCAGATCGAGATCCAGGACGCCGTCGCCGAGCAGGCCCTCGCCGACTACGAGACGACCATCCTCTCCGCCCTCTCCGAGACCGAGAACGCCTTCCTCGCGCTCGACGGCAGCCGCGCGCGCCAGGCGGCGCTCGACTCGGGCGTCGCCTCGGCGCGCGCCGCCGCGGACCTCGCCCGGATGAGCTGGTCCGCGGGCCTCTCGGATCTCGACTCCGTCCTCGACGCCGAGCGGAGCCTCCTTGCCCTCGAGGAGAGCCTCGCCCGCAGCCGAGCCGACGAGATCTCGGCCTTCGTTCGCCTCTCGAAGGCTCTGGGCGGCGGTCCGGCCCCCTCCGCCCCCGCGCGGACCGACGAAAGGAGAAACGGATGAACCCGATCCTCGACCCGACCGAGGGCCGCTCCGGGGCTGCACCGGAAGCCGTCCGTGTCAGCGTGCACGACCTCCTCGGCACGTCCCGCCCCGCTCCCCGGCCCAGGCGGCGGCTCGCCTTCGTCGGCCTCGCCGTCGTCTTCGTGGCCCTCGTGGTCGTCGGGGCGTCGCGGGCCCGTCGCGATGGGGGGCTCGCGCGGTACGTCACCGCCCAGGCCCGCACGGGCGACCTCGTCGTCACCATTTCGGCCACCGGGAGCCTCCAGCCGGTCAACAAGGTCGACGTCGGCAGCGAGCTCTCGGGCATCGTGGAAATGGTCCTCGTCGACGAGAACGACCGCGTGAAGGCCGGGCAGCCTCTCGTCGTCCTCGACTCCACGAAGCTCGTCGGACAGGTCGCCCGCTCGCGCGCCAGCCTCTCCTCCGCCCGTGCGCGAAGGGCCCAGGCAGAGGCCTCCGTGGCCGACGCCCGCGCCCGCCTCGGGCGTCTGAAGGAGCTGTTCGACCTGAGCGGCGGAAGGTCGCCGTCTCGCACGGAGACCGAATCGGCTTCGGCGACCGTCCTGAAGGCTCTCGCGGACGAGGCGAGCGCGAAAGCGGCGATCGATGAGGCCGAGGCCGCCCTGGCCATCGACGAGACGAACCTGCGCAAGGCGACCATCCGTTCGCCCGTGAACGGCGTCGTCCTGACGCGCAACGTCGAGACCGGGCAGACCGTCGCCGCCACGCTCCAGGCTCCCGTCCTCTTCACTCTCGCCGAGGACCTCTCGAAGATGGACCTCGAGGTCGACGTCGACGAGGCCGACGTCGCGCGCGTCGAGGTGGGGCAGCCGGCCTCCTTCACCGTCGACGCGCATGCCGGCCGGACGTTCGTGGCCCGGGTGACGCGCGTCGGCTTCGGCTCGCGGACGAAGGACGGCGTCGTCTCGTACCGGGCCATCTTCTCCGTCGACAACTCCGACCTCAGCCTTCGCCCCGGCATGACCGCCTCCGTCGTCGTGACCACGGCGAGGCGGAGCGGCGTTCTCCTCGTCCCGAACGCCGCCCTCCGCTTCGAGCCCGCGGCGACGACAGAGGCGGGCGCGCCGTCGCGCAGCGTCGTCTCGCGCCTCCTGCCCCTGCCTCCCGGCGCTCAGAAGACGGTGGCGGCGGCGTCGAGCCGCGGCTCCCGGGTATGGGTCCTCCGAGACGGCCGGCCCGAGGAGGTGCCCGTCACCGTGGGCGTCTCCGACGGCCAGTCGACCGAGGTCACCGGCGGCGGCCTGCGTGGCGGAATGGCGGTCGTCACGGAGCTGTCCGGAGGGGCGTCGTGAGTCCGCCCCTCGTCGTTCTCGAACGGCTCCGAAAGACCTACGGCTCCGGGTCCGCCGCCGTCGAGGCATTGCGCGGGGTCGACCTGACCGTCGAAGAAGGGGAGTTCGTCGCGGTCATGGGGCCGAGCGGGTCGGGGAAGTCGACCGCGATGAACATCCTCGGCTGCCTCGACACCCCGTCGGGCGGCGACTACATCTTCCGCGGAGTCCGTGTCTCGTCCCTCTCGCGCGACGAGCGGGCGCTCCTGCGGCGCCGCTACCTCGGGTTCGTCTTCCAGGGGTTCAACCTCCTCGCCCGGACGTCGGCCCTCGAGAACGTCGAGCTCCCTCTCCTCTACCGGGGTGAGACGCGCGCCGCGCGCGAGATGCGGGCCCGCGCCGCCCTCGACGCCGTCGGCCTGTCGGGCCGCGAGACGCACACGCCGTCGGAGCTCTCCGGCGGCCAGCAGCAGCGGGTCGCCATCGCCCGGGCCGTCGTGACGGCCCCGGCGGTCCTTCTCGCCGACGAGCCGACCGGCAACCTCGACACGAAGACGAGCCACGAGATCATGGAGCTCCTCACCTCGCTCAACCGCGATCGCGGCATCACCGTCGTCATGGTCACCCACGACGCCAATGTCGCCGCCTGGGCGCGGCGCACCGTCCGCTTCGTCGACGGCCTCGTCGAGTCGGACGTGCGGAAGGAGGCGGCATGCTCCTGAACGCCCTCCTCGTCGCGGTGCGCGCGATCCGCCGCAACCTCCTCCGCTCCTTCCTGACGATCCTCGGCATCGTCATCGGCGTCAGCGCCGTCATCGTCATGGTCACCCTCGGAAACGGAGCCACCAAGGCCGTCGGCGACCAGATCTCGAGCCTCGGCAGCAACCTCATCCTCGTCCGGCCGGGCCAGAGAATGGAGCCGGGGCGGGATTCCGCTGGGGCGAAGAGCTTCGAGCTCTCCGACGCGGACGCTCTCCGCGGCCAGCTCACGTCCCTCCGGGCGGTGGCCCCGGTCGCATCCCGGGTTGCCCGCGCCGTCTACGGCTCCGAGACGTGGTCCACGAACGTTGCCGGCACGACGAACGACTACTTCACGGCCGGCGGGTGGAGCCTCGCCGCGGGGCGCACGTTCAGCGACGCCGAGGCCCTCTCCGGCCGGGCCGTCTGCGTCCTCGGCGAGACGGTGAGGAAGAAGCTGTTCGGCGGCACGATCCCGATCGGGAGCGAGATCCGCCTGAAGGGGTTCGGCTGCGAGGTCATCGGCCTTCTCGCCGCCAAAGGCCAGGGGGCGATGGGGATGGACCAGGACGACACCGTCGTCATGCCGATCCGAACGGTTCAGAGGCGCATCACCGGGTCGACGGCCGTCGGCTCGTTCGTCGTCTCCGTCCGCGAGGCCTCGGCCGTGGCCCGTGCCAAGGACGACATCACCGCCCTCCTCCGCGAGCGGCGGCACATCGACGAAGGCGAAGACGACGACTTCATGGTCCTCGACACGAAGCAGATCGCCAACACCCTCTCCGGGACGATCTCGCTCATGACCGGCCTCCTCGGCGCGGTCGCGGCGGTCAGCCTTCTCGTGGGGGGCATCGGGATCATGAACATCATGCTCGTCTCGGTCACGGAGCGGACGCGCGAGATCGGCACGCGCCTTGCCATCGGCGCCCTCGAGCGCGAGGTCCTCCTGCAGTTCCTCATCGAGGCGGTCGTCCTCTCCTCCTTCGGCGGAGTCGTCGGCATCGTCCTCGCGACGGCCGCGTCCTGGGCGCTCGCGGGCCTTCTCGGCCTCCCGTTCTCCGTCGACGTCACGATCACCGCCGTCGCCTTCCTCTTCTCGGCGGCGATCGGCGTCCTCTTCGGCCTCGTCCCCGCCCGGCGCGCGGCCCGCCTCGACCCGATCGAGGCGCTGCGGCGGGAGTAGGTGCGCGGGCACCACCCGCCTCGATCCTGAATGGAGGTTCCCATGTCCAAGCCCTCGTGCCACCCCGGCAGGAGCGGTCGCGAAGGGCGGCCCGGCAAGAAGAGCGAGGAGCATCAACATGATGGGGAGGAACCAGGTCCGTTCCCGTCAGGCAGACACCTGTCGTCGTCCCCGGGCTTCTTGCCGCGGGGGAGTTCCAGCGAGGATCGGCAGCGTATCGGATCGAACACGAGGCGTGGAGACTTCGGCGATCGAATGCTGTTCGCCCACGGCGCCGGTGAGGTCTGGCCGGGAAGCCACGGGGAAGGCGGAACCTCGGATACCCGTCCCCCTGATCCCCGCCCAATCAGGTTAATATGACCTATACGACCTGAATGGGGGTGAGCCGTGAGAGAGACCGTTTCCGTGGCCGAAGCCAAGACCCGCTTCGCGGAGTACGTTCGCCGGGCCGAGACGGGTGATTTCGTCGTCCTCTCCCGCCACGGCAAGGCGGTCGCCGCGCTCGTCTCCGCAGGCGACGTCGACCAGCTCGAACGCCTTCGTGCGGCGGGCCCGGAGAAGGGCCTCGTGAGCCTCGCGGGCGGTTGGAAGGGCTCGGAAGAGCTCGCCGACCTGCTCGACGGCCGGAAGCGGACCCCGTCCCGGAAGGTTGCGTCGCTGGACTGAAGGGCCCGTGGCCTACCTCTTCGACACCGACGCCATCTCGGAGCTTCTGCGCAGGAAGCCGTCGCCGGCCTATGTCCTCTGGCTCGGGAGGGTCGCTCGGGAAGACCAGTTCACGAGCGCGGTGACGGTGGGTGAGCTCTTCCGCGGCGCCTTCCGCTCGGCGGATCGCGACCGTCACCTGAAGAACATCGAGGAACGGGTCCTGACAGCGGTGACGGTCCTCCCGTTCGACACCGGTGTCGCCCGCGTCTACGGGAGCCTCTGCGCCGACCTGGAGTCGAAGGGCCGCAAGCTCGCCGACGCCGACCTCCAGATCGCGTCGACCGCCCTGCACCATGACCTCACGCTCGTGACCGGAAACCTGCGGCACTTCCGGAGGGTTCCGGGCCTCAGCATCGAGACGGTCCTCGCCGATGGGCGGGTGCCGGGGTGAGTGGCCCGCGCCCGCTGAAGGTGCCTGGGGGCGCTATCACCACTCGATGACGCCGCCTCCCATCAGGTCGTGGCAGGCGCACGGCGCGTCG
>CALBDV010000235.1 GCA_937927565.1 uncultured Holophagales bacterium | reverse complement strand
GAAGGTGCTGGAAGCCATTCAGCCCGAGCCCACGGAACGGCTCGAACGTCCAGTCGGAAGGTCCGCATGAAACGGCCCATGCCAGCGCCTTTTCCGCCTCTGTGACCCCGGAAAAGTCGGATAGCTCGTCGATGAGGCGGTCGAGGAGCGGTAGGAGGAGTCCTGCCCGTTTCCCGGCGTCACGAGGGTCCATCAGAAAGTACTGCTCCGGGGTAAGGCATCGGTCGTTCGGGTTCCCGACCACGCTTCTGACCCCGAGTAGCGTGTTGTAGCCCAGGTCAGGACTCCGGAGGGCTTTGATCCTCTCCTCGACGTACCCTGGCTTTCGCTTGTCGAGTGACAGGAGAACCGTCAGGACGCAGAGCATCGGCGACAGCTCATTCCGGCTCCCAGGGTACGGAGGCTCGTCGAGGTTCACTACGAGGGCTCGGACTACCCGGTCGATGTCGCTCATCTTCTCCTCGGTTCCGCTCCCTCCGCTCTTATCGCACCGGGAATAGGACAGGTGATGTCCGTTGGCCCCGACTTATGAGGACGCTGGTCTCCGCTCTCTGCCGAAACGGAAGGGTCGTCCCGAGTAAAGAGCCGGGGATTCCGCCGAGGTCCCTTCGGCCGCCCTCACGATCGGGTACCCCCGGCGGCGACCAGAAGTTCTCTCCAAGTCTGTGCCGCCCTAGTCGACACTCCTCTCCCGGCCCACGGTTCAGGCGTGTGACATCAGTCTAAGATGGGTTAGATGGACTGAACGAAGCGCTATGGACTCCATTTCTCTCGCCCTCGCCATGATCCCGCAGTGGTACCAGTCCGCTGGCGGACCACATAGAGTCACCATCAAGGAAGCGGCCCGGACGACGTTTCGCTTCTCTCATCGGCCGCCGACTCCCGCCCTACACGAAGTCCGCGCCTTCATCGAGGTGCAAGCCCCAGAGTGGCGAGCCGCCGAGAGCGCCGATAGTCAGCAACTGCGGTCTCAGCTCGTGCAAGAGGCAGTGGCTCTCTTCTGGCTCTCGAAGAGACTGCCGGGCATCCAATGGCCCCGCCTGCTCGACTTTCTTCACAGCCTCAGCACGCAGACATACGAGGGGTCTCCAATCTGTCTCAATCTGCGCGTTGGCGCTGGCGAGGGGACGGCT
>CALBDV010000234.1 GCA_937927565.1 uncultured Holophagales bacterium | reverse complement strand
CGGAGTACGCGACCGTCATCGTCGCGGGCGACGTCGACCCGGCGAAGGTCCTCCCCCTCGTCGAGAAGTACTGGGGCTCCTGGAAGCGGGGCAGCTACTCCGTCGCGATCCCCGCGGAGCCGCCGCCGACGGGGCCGAAGACGGTCCACGTCCCCTGGACGACGCCGACGCTCCCGTGGGTCGTCGTTTCCTTCCGCGGCCCCGCCTTCTCCACGACGGCCAGAGACTGGGCGGCCCTCGACGTCCTCCTCGACCTCTCCTTCGGTCCCACCTCCGACGCGTACAAGAAGCTCGTGGAGACCGAGCAGAAGGTCGACCAGCTCTTCCCGTACCTGCCCGCCAGCGCCGACCCGCAGCTGCTCACGGCAGGCGCGCGCGTGAAGAAGCTCGAGGATGCCGTCGCCGTCCGCGACGAGATCCTGAAGACCTTCGCCTCGCTGCGCACCGAGCCGGTCCCGGCCCGCCGCCTCGCCGACGCCAAGGCAAACGCCCGCTACGCTCTCGTGAGAAGTCTCGACAACACGGATGCGATCGCCGGCACGCTCGCGCGCTACGTCCGCCACCGCCGCGAGTACGGCACGCTGAACGAGCTCTACCGGCTCTACGACACCCTCACGCCGGAGGATCTGCGGTCCGCCGCGGCGAAGTACGTCGTCGACGCCGGTCTCGTCCTGACGACGCTCTCGCACGAGACGCCTCCTGCTCCGCTCGCCCAGCTCCCGGCCCTCGCGACGTTCGCGCCCGCTTCCGGAGTCCCCGAGGGGCTCGCACTCCTCGAGAAGCCCTCGCCCCTCCCGCAGGTCACCTTCAAGCTCCTCTTCGCGGCCGGTTCCGCCCACGATCCGAAGGGGAAGGAGGGTCTCGCAGCGCTGACGGCCGCCATGGTCGCCGAGGCCGGCTCGAAGGAGACCGGGATCGACGAGATCCGGAAGGCCCTCTTCCCGATGGCCGCCACGTTCGGCGCGCAGGTCGACAAGGAGATGACCGTCTTCACCGGGAGCGTCCACCGCGACAACGGCCTCGCCTACCTCGACACCGCCCTCCCCCAGCTCCTCACGCCCGGCTTCCGCGAGGAGGACTTCCGGCGCCTCAAGGATGCCCAGAAGAACGCCCTCGCCCAGGACCTCATCGCCAACAACGAGGAGGAGCTCGGCAAGGAGCGCCTCCAGGCCGTCGTCTTCGCCGGCACGCCCTATGCGCACCCGGCCCTCGGGACGCTCGCTGGAATCGACGCGATCACCCTCGACGACGTGAAGGCGTTCTGGAAGTCGGCCTACACCCGCGCGGCGCTCACCGTCGGCCTCGCGGGCGACGTCCCCGCCGACCTGAGGACGCGCTTCCTGTCGCGACTCGGCGAGCTTCCCGCGGGCCCGGCCCTCCCGGCCCCGGCCGGCGTGAAAGGGCGGGCGCCCCGGGCCCTCGAGGTCGAGATCGTCCAGAAGGAGACGCGGGCGACCGCCATCTCCTTTGGTCTGCCGATCGACGTCACGCGCGCCCATCCTGACTTCGCCGCCCTCTCGGTGGCCCGCGCCTTCCTCGGCGAGCACCGCTCGTCGATGTCGCATCTCTACCAGCGGATCCGCGAGCTGCGCGGCATGAACTACGGCGACTACGCCTACATCGAGGCCTTCCCCGGCGGCATGTACCAGTTCTTCCCCGACCCGAACGTGGCGCGCCGGGCGCAGCTCTTCGAGGTCTGGATTCGCCCCGTCGCTCCGGCGAACGGTCCGATGGCCCTGAAGATCGCCCTCCACGAGCTGGACCTCTTCATCCGGAAGGGGATCTCCGAGGCCGACTTCCAGTCGACGCGTGACTACCTCATGAAGAACGTCTACCTCCTCACCTCGACCCAGGGAGAGGAGCTGGGCTACGCCCTCGATTCGAAGTGGTACGGCATCGGCGAGTACGTCCCGTACATGAGGGAGCGCCTCCAGAAGCTCACCCGCGCCGACGTGAACGAGGCGATCCGCAGGCACCTCTCGTCCGAAAAGCTGACGGTCGTCGTCGTCACGAAGGACGCCGAGGGGCTGAAGAAGCAGCTTCTCTCGCCCGACCCGTCGACGATCGCGTACGATGCCCCGAAACCCCCGGAGGTCCTGGCAGAAGACAAGGTCATCGGAGCGAAGAAGCTCGGCCTCACACCGGAACGCGTTCGCATCATTCCCGTCGCCGACGTCTTCGCACGCTGAAAGGAGTGGAGATGCCCGAAGAGACGTATTTCGTCGCCGTGGACGGCCGCCAGCTCGACGGAGAGCAGGACATGGGGCAGGTCCGGCAGATCTGTTCGCAGTACGCCGGCCGCCAGGTCATGGTCTGGAACGAGTCGCTCGGGTCGTGGACCGACCCGAAGACCCTCCCGTCGTTCCGTGTGAGCGCCGCCCCGGCGCCCGCGCCGGCCCCGGTCCCGATGCCCGCTCCCGCGCCCGTTCGCCACCCGGCGGCACCCCGGGAGGCCGGCCCCGCCGCCGCGGCGGCCGCCGCCACCGGCGCAGCCATGGGGAGCGTGATGACGGAGGACGCCGGCGCGCTCAAGGGGCTCATCGACATCAAGTTCGAGAACCTCGTCGCCCCGAAGCTCCTCCGGCTCCTCTACGTCGTCCTGATCGTCCTCTGTGGCCTCGGTGCGCTCGGAGGGATCCTCTCCGGCCTCCAGACGATGGTGACCGGCATCCGGTTCGGGGTCTTCGGCGTGATCGTCACCGGCATCGTGATGATGGTCATCGGGCCGGTTCTCGCCGTCTTCTACCTCGCGCTGATGCGCGTCCTCTTCGAGGGAGTCCACGTCCTCTTCCAGATCCGGGAGAAGCTCGGCAAGAGCTGACCCCGGCTTTCCTGAAGGGTCCGAAACGACCGAAGGCCGGGCGCAAGCGCCCGGCCTTCGCCGTTTCGGGTCCGCACAGAAGGGGAGCTACCGGATCTTCAGGACCCGGGTCTTCGCGATCATGTCGTGAAGGCCCTTCTTCTCCGGGTTGAACGCGATCATGAAGAAGCCGATGTAGAGGATGAAACCGCTCACCATGTAGCCGACGAGGCGCATGAAGGCGGTCCCCCAGCCGAGCGGCTCCTCGCCGTCCTCCCGGACGATCCTCAGGCCGAGCATCTTCTTGCCGGGGGTGGCGCCCCGGGTGGCCGGGAACCAGAGGTTGTAGCCGAGGCCGACGGCCGTGCCGAGGAGGAACGAGAGGAAGGGCAGGATCATGGCGAAGGCGCCCGGGCTCTCGCCGCTCGCCGCCGCCCGGAAGGAAATCAGGAACGTCGGAGCCCAGATGATCGCCATCAGGAGCCCGACGATGATGTAGTCGATCATGAAGGCGAGGAAGCGGATCCAGAAGCCGGCCGGCTCTCCCTCGATCGGAGCGGCCTCGTCGCCGAAGTAGGCGGGGGGAGCTGCCGCCGGCACGGGCGCGGGAGGCATCGGCGCTTGACGGGCGGCCATCGGGGCCGGAGCGGGAGGCGGCGCCGGGGCCTGGCGCGGGGCGGCCATGGGAGCGGGCGGCGGCATCGGCG
>CALBDV010000233.1 GCA_937927565.1 uncultured Holophagales bacterium | reverse complement strand
CCCGTTCGTGTAGAAGGGGTTGCCCCAGTGGAAGCCGCTCTCGCGGACCGTCCCCTTGTAGGCGCCGAAGAGGACGAGGACGCGCGCCTCGTTCGGCTGGAGGGTGAAGAAGCCGGTGAGCAGGATGATCCAGACCGGGATCGAGAGGAGGGAGACGACGAAGGGAAGGACGTAAGGGTGGCCCGTCGCGGGGATCCCGGCCGCGAGGGACCAGACGAAGAGCCCGATGTCCACGACGATGAACGCGAGGACGAGGACGAGCATCGTCCACCCGTTGTGGACCGTCACCGTCGTTTCCCGGTTGACGCTCAGGGTGGTGGGTTTCATGTCGGAACCTCCCTTTCGGCTGCTTTCGCAGTGATATCACCGTGAAATACGAGCCGTCAATGGGAAGGTTTCCGGGGAGAGGGGTGGGACGGCCGGATGCGTTTCACCCGTTCGGGGGATGCGGGGGTGGCAGGGTGGCGGCTATGTTCGGGTCGAACTCCACCAGAGGCAGGGGAAAAGGGCGGCGGGAGGTCGGTACGCCGGATTCCATGCGACACGAAAGGCGGGACGAGCGGCTCCCGCCGGAAGCCCCCGCGGCGGCTCCCGATCCCGGCGGCAGCCCGGGCGGACCTCCTTTCGCCGGCGCGTGCGACGTCTGCCACCTCCCGAGGGAGTTCGCCGCCGAGAAGGCGCGGCTCGCCGTCTGGCTGGCTCACGAGCTGCGGACCCCGCTGAACTGCGTCCTCGGCTACGCCGAGCTCCTCTGCGACCAGCTCGACTCGCCCAACCACGCCCGGCTCCTCTCCGACGCGGTGAAGGTGCGGGAGCTCGCCCTCCACCAGCTCGCGCTTCTCGACGGCGTCCTCGACCTCGCGAGGCTCGACCACGACGGCGTGGCGCTCCGGTGCGAGCCGGTCGAAGCCATCCGGCTCCTCGGGAGCGTCGCCGAGTCGACGCTCCCCCTCGTGAGAAGAAGAGGAAGCCGGATCCTCCTCGCCGCCGAGGGCGAGGCGTGGGTGAAGGCCGACGAGACGCGCCTCCGGCAGATCCTCCTGAACCTCGTCGGGAACGCCACGAAGTTCACTCCGGACGGCCTCATCACCCTCGGCGTGACGGCCTTCAACGGCTCCGTCTCTCTCCACGTGGGGGACACCGGCTGCGGCATGACGCCCGAGGAGGCAGAGCGCCTCTTCCAGCCCTTCCACCAGGCGAACGCCTCCGTGGCGGCGAGGCACGGCGGGTCTGGCCTCGGCCTGGCGATCTCGAAGGAGCTCTGCGAGCGGATGGGCGGATCGATCTCCGTGAGGACGGCGCCCGGCGAGGGGACGACGTTCACGGTCACGCTCCCGGCGGCGCCGAAGGCGAGGGCGTCCTCCGGCTGAACCGGACGGCGGCGCGGCCCTACCGCGTCTCGACCCCCTCGGCCGCCGTCACCTTCAGCGTCTGCGTGCTCTTTGCCTCGCCCTGCTTCACGGTCACGCGGTAGTCGCCGGGGGCAACGTGCCGGTCGGGTGGGAGGCCGCCGTACTCGGTGAGGAGGTCCTTCGTCTTCTTCAGGTCCCAGGAGACGCGACCGAGGCCGGGGACTCCGGGCGCGGTGAGGTTCGCGACAGGGCGGCCGTCGGGCCCTTCGATCGAGACCTTCACGGGCTCGCCCGTCGCCTCCTTCACCCAGAACGTCAGGAGCGCCCCCTCCTTCGGGTTCTCGCCCCGGAACTGAGCCTCTCCGTTCCAGTCGGCCCAGCCCGGGAGGAGGTGCCGTGCCTCGGCGGGGCGGGGCGGAAAGAGGTGGAGGGCCTTCGTGCGCACCTCGGGGGTCAGCTCCTGCAGCGCCGTGACGTCGTCGATCACGTAGAGGCTCAGGCCGTGCGTCGCGACGACGACGTCCCGGTCCCGCTCGTGGATTGCGAGGTCGTCTACGGGGACCGCCGGGAGGTCGCCCAGCTTCACCCAGGTGCGGCCGCGATCGAGTGAGGCCCAGAAGCCGTACTCGGTGCCGGCGTAGAGGAGGTCGCGGTTCTTCGGGTCCTCGCGGATCACGTCCGCTGGCTCGTCCGCAGGGAGGTCTCCCGAGACGGAGGTCCAGGTCCGGCCGAGGTCGGCCGTCCGGAAGAGGAGCGGCGCGTGGTTCCCGCTCCGGAAGGCGGAGACGGCGAGATAGGCGACCTTCTCGTCGTGCCGGCCCGCCTCGACGCGCGCGATCCACCCTCCCTTCGCGGCGGCGGGAAGGAAGGCGGTCAGGTCGGTCCACTTCGCCCCGCCGTCCTCGGTGAGGTGGAGCTTGCCGTCGTCGGTGCCGGCCCAGAGGAGGCCGGCCTTCAGAGGCGACTCGGAGAAGGCGTAGACGACGCCGTAGTTTTCGGCGCCGCTCCCCTTCGCGGTCATCTTCGTGAGGTCGCGGGTCGAGAGGTCGGGGCTGATGGGCGTGAACTTCTCGCCCGACTGCGTCACGCGGAAGAGCTGGTTTCCCGCGAGGAACATCGTCCCCTTCTCGTGGCGGCTGCCCACGAGCGGCGAGTTCCAGTGGAAGCGGAAGGCGGGCTGCCCCTCGGTCGGCTCGGGGCGGAGGTTCTTCATCTGCCCGCTACCGAGGTGGAAGCGGTGGACGTACCCCTCCTGCGACTCGGCGTAGACGAGATTGCTGTCCACGGGGTCGAAGACGCACCAGAAGCCGTCGCCGCCGCCCACCTGGATCCAGTCGGAGTTCACGAGGCCGTCCTTCGTGAAGGTGCGGCTCGGGCCGACCCAGTTCACGTTGTCCTGCAGCCCCCCGCAGATCCGGTACGGGGTCGAGTCATCGAGGGAGATCCGGTAGAACTGCCCCGACGGGATCCGGTCGACGTGGTCCCACACCGTTCCGGCGTCGTGACTCAGGTAGGCGCCGCCGTCGGTCCCGAGGAGGAGGCGGGGCGAGACGGGCCTCTTTTCCGGCACGGGCGGCTCGCCTTCCTTCGGCGGGACGGGGCGGCGCGGCGCGGGCGTGCCGGTCACGACGAGCTCGTGGCAGTCCGGGTGGACCTTCTTGAAGAGGTCCTCCCGCCAGCTCTTCCCGCCGTCGTCCGAGACGGAGAGGGCGTAGCCGAGGACGTAGACGCGCTGGTCGTTTACCGGGTCGATCCGGATCTGGCTGAAGTAGAAGGGGCGCGGGTTCAGCTTCGAGGCGCGGACCCACGTGTCGCCGCCGTCCTCCGAGCGGAAGACGCCGCCCGCGCGGCTCTCGATCTCGTCGATGCCGCTCGTCCCCCCCGCGTCGCTCTGGACGACGGCCATGACGACCTTCGGGCTCGAGGCGGAGATCGCGAGGCCGATGCGCCCCGTCTGCGGCGGGAGGCCGCCCGCGAGCTTCGTGAAGGTCGCGCCGCCGTCCGTCGAGCGGAAGATGCCGCCGGCGTCGCGGCCGCCCGTGAGCGAGGGCCCGTAGGTGAAGGACCAGGGGGTCCGGCGCCGCGCGTAGAGCGCCGCGTAGACGACGTTCGGGTCGGCGGGGGAGAGGACGACGTCGACGCAGCCGGTGTCGGCGTCGTCGGGAGCGGCGGCCGAGAGGACCTTCGTCCAGCTCTTCCCGCCGTCCGTCGTCCGGAAGAGGCCGCGCTCGCCCCCCTTCGTCCAGAGGTCGCCCGAGGCGGCGACGAACGCGACGTCGGGATTCGCCGGGTGGACGCGGATCCGCCCGATCGCACGGCTCGACCTCAGGCCGGTGTTCGTCCACGTCTCGCCGCCATCCGTCGAGCGCCGCACGCCGGTGCCGAACCCTGCGCTGTTGCGGTCGGTTGCCTCGCCGGTGCCGACCCAGACGACCCGAGGGTCCGACGGGGCGACGGCGACGGCGCCGACGGAGAAAGCCTTCTCGTCCTTCATCAGTCGCGTGAACGTCGCGCCGGCATTCGTCGTCTTCCAGAGGCCGCCCGTGGCGTGGCCGAGGTAGAACGTCGCCGGGTCTTCCGGGTCGAGGGCGATCGAGACGACGCGCCCTCCCATGACGGAAGGGCCGATGGAGCGCGCCTTCAGGGCGGCGAGCTGCGCGGAGGGGGGCGTGGCCGGAAGGGCCGGGGCGGTGGGTGCGGAGGCCTGGGTCTTCCGCGCCTTCGCGGTCGCGGCGGGCGCCTGCGCGGTGGCCGGTACGGCGAAGCCGAACACGGCGACCGCCGCAGTGGCGAGGGCGAATCCGATGGCGCGGCGGGCGTCGTTCACTTTCCCAGCTCCCCGGCCGCGCGGGCGGCCGTCTCGATTCCGCGGGCGAGAACCGAGCGGATCCGCCCGTCCTCCATTGCGAGGATGCCGGCGATCGTGCAGCCCGCGGGGGTCGTCACGTCGTCCTTCAGCGCCGCGGGGTGACGGCCCGTCACGAGGACCATCTCCGCGGCGCCGAGCGCCGCCTGCGCGGCGAGCTCGATGGCCGCCGCGCGCGGCAGGCCGCGCATGACGCCGCCGTCGGCGAGCGACTCGAGGACGACGTAGATGAACGCCGGGCCGCTCGCCGAGAGGGCGGTCACCGTGTCCATGTGCTTCTC
>CALBDV010000232.1 GCA_937927565.1 uncultured Holophagales bacterium | reverse complement strand
TCGGCCAGCGCCTCCCTCGCGCAGCGCGTCACCGACCGGTAGCTCCGTCGCCGGAGAAGCGCAGAGGCACGCGGCGGGAGCGCACGCCGGAGCAGGCGTAACAGGCGCTCAATCACGGTCTCGACGCTTCCGGTCTCCAGGTTAGACCGAGGAAGGGCTCCTCGTCGCCCCGTCCCCGCGTCGACGCGTCCGCGCAGTCACACGTCGGAATCGACGCTGCCGTGTTCGTCGCCAGCTTGGGGAGATCGAAGCGCACGAGCGTCTCGGTACTCCCCCGCGCGCCCATGAAGCCCGTCAGCCGCTGGAGCAGCTCGGCGATTCCGAGAGACGCGACGGCGGTCGTGAAGGGGACGACCGCGGGAGCGGGAGCGTCGAGCCCCCGCACGTAGCCCTCAGCCGCGAGCCGTCGCCGCTCGTCGGGCGCGAGTGCCTCGGCCCGGAGGCCCTCCGGCGTGACCTGACCGCGGCAGAGGAGACAGGCCGCGCCAGGGATGAGCGTCGTGACGCGCCCCGCCAGGGACCGGATCGCCCCGTCCTGGGAGTCGACGAGTGCGCCGACGTCGATCACCGGCGTGAGGTAGCGCGTGGCGATCCGGCTGAGGATGAGCCGGGGGAACTGGCGATCCGTGCAGCCGAAGACGACGTCGCAACGGCGAAGCTGACGAGCCACGGAGGCATCCAGGATACTGCCGTTGATCGCC
The DNA here is from genome assembly GCA_937927565.1 of uncultured Holophagales bacterium. Lineage (GTDB taxonomy): Bacteria > Acidobacteriota > Thermoanaerobaculia > UBA5066 > UBA5066 > UBA5066. The sequence continues at coordinate 2,337 of CALBDV010000232.1, read as the reverse complement.
GTGACCCGACCGGGGAGGCCGACTTCTCTGGCGGTGCGCTCTGCGATATCGACCTTCGGGAGGCCCACGTCGCTCAGGCGCGAGCCGTGGACGCGGTTCACGTTCGTCGGGTCGAAGCGGTCGTCGTCGATGACGAGGATGTGCCCGACCCCGAGCCGGAGGAGCTGCTCGAACACCGCTGAGCCTGTCCCACCCACCCCAACGACGCCGATGACGAGTTGCTCGAGCACCCGTTGGACGTCCGGACCGAAGGCGCGGACCTGGCGGTCAAAGATGGGCGACACTCCTCGGTGGTCACCTGCAAGGAGCCGGAGGCGTTCGCCGACGACCGTGACTCGTTCGAGCGGCGTCGGGCGGCCGTCAGGCCCCCACAGACGACCGACGAGGGTGTCCGGGGCAGTCAGCACGAGGCTGCCGTGGGAGCCACCCGGCGCGCGACGCTGCACCGCCCTGAAGAACCGCTCCTCCTCGGCGTCGTCCTGGGCGGAGAACGCGAGCGGCCCATTCGGGTGGCTGTGGGCGAGGACGAGCGCTCCGCCCTCGGCGCGGACGCGCTTCACGATGGGGACGAACGACTCGTCCGAGATGGAGAGGCGGTCGGCCTCCCGGCGGAGGTAGTGGGGGGGCTCGACGGGGAGCACGGCTCGGGAGAGCAGGCGCTCGTGGCCACCTCCGACGCTCCTCCCGCAGACCACGTACGCCGCTGACTCGACGTCCGAGCGGCTGAACAGCAGCCGCCCGAGCTCTTTGAGGTGCTCGTCTCGGAGGGTGAGGCTCACGGGGGGTGTCGTCACGGCTGCACCAGCTCTGCGAGGACGACCGGTAAGAACGTCCTGAGCGAGTCGACGCCTGGTCGCCACGTCCCCCCGGGGAGGTGCCGCGAGAACCGCTGCCACATCCGACCCTCGTGGGTCTCGTAGTTGTCGGCCGCGGGCGGGGTTGCCCCCGTTGGGTACCGTAGCGCCGGGCAGACCCAGAACATGTCGAGCGGCGTGACGGGGTACCCGGGTGAGATCTTCACGAGGATGTCCGTCGCCGCCTGGTCGAACTTGCCCTGGGCGAGCACCACACCCCGGAGGACGAGCAGCTGCTCCGCTCCGCCCTCTGCCAGGAGGACGTAGTCGTATGCCTTCCCCGCGAGGAAGGCCTCGTCGGTCGTCAGGAGGGTCACGGCCTCAGCGCCCCGGGTTGATCGTCCGCGGCATCGAGTAGAAGTGCGCCCCAGTGCGCAGTTCGAACGAAGCGTCGTCGCGGACTTTGACGTCGTCATTCGGCCCCGGCGTCTCGTACCAGATGTCGTAGTCGCCGGTGATCCCGGCGAGCGCCTTCAGCTCAGCGCCGGTCATCGCCGGCTTCGGGGCCTTGTAGGGCCGGTGGTCGATCTGGATCGGAATCTCAGTGGGGTGGGCGCCATGGTCGGCCTTCTGGCAGTCGATGTGAGGTGCGTCCATACGATTCTCCTTGGGCGCCCCGTCAGGCGCGCTCCCCCCTAGTACGAGCCAGAGGTGCCCTCTTTGCCGTCCGAGAAAAAGGAAGCCAGCCGCGGCAAGCCGAGGTGGCGCCACTCGTATCCTTAGGTGGGACCCGACCGGGCGAACCCGAGGAGGAACTCCGGAGCGTGCAGCAGACCGAGATAGAGCTCTCCGCCGACGAGTGGCGGAGCGTCGTGAAGCGGCTGGGAGCCTATGCGTCCACCCTCGTCTCCGTAGACGTAGTCCAGGGTCTGGGTATCGGGGCGGGAGACCTCGTCGGTGAGACGCTGCGCCGTCTTTGGGATCCGGCCTCCAGTGTGAAGTGGCGGGCGGACGCAGGACCGCCCACTGTCCCGGCGGTCGCCAGGTTCCTGAAGGTCGTACTCAGGAACTACTTCCTCGACTGCCTGAAGCGGGGGTCCTACACCCACACGGCACCGAACCCGGCCCCGGACGACGATCCTGACCCCGGTCAGCCGGGTGGGCTTGCCGTTCGTGATGCGTCGCGGGAGAACGACATCCAGGTGGAGAGGATCCTCGTCGACCAGCTCTCCAGTCGCGCCCGGGCGATCGCCGAAGCGGAAGACGACGTCGAGGTCGCCCTCTACATCGACCTCCAGGTCAGAGACGGAGGCCCGTACTCCAACGCCGAGGCGGCGGCCGAGCTCGGGGTGACGTCGCCTGACATCGTGAACATCAGAAAGCGGCTCGGTCGATTCGTCGCCCGGGTGAAGCGTGGCGAGGGCGTAGGCGTCGCCCCGCCCCGCTGGTGAAGGAAGGGTCCCATGTCGAAGAAGCGTCAGCGCGAGGAGGCGAGGAAGCTCGAAGCCATGCTCGACGCGCTGCTCCCAGACGTCGAGAACCT
>CALBDV010000231.1 GCA_937927565.1 uncultured Holophagales bacterium | reverse complement strand
TCTATCGGGGAGATGGCGAGCCATCTCCCCGCGGGGGAGACGACGAGGAACGCCCAGAAGACGATCGGGGCGCGCCCGAAAGCGCGCCCCGTCGTTCAGATCAAGTAATACACGAGTGTAGACACGGCCCAGATCGGCCCGGCAGCTCAGCGCCCACGCAGTACGCGAAGGAGATGACGCACAAGCGCCTTCTCGTTCTCCACGAGAGCCTCCTGCTCTCGTTCCTCTTCCGGTACGTAGGTCCCCAGGAACGGCGAATACAAGCCGACCTGCCCGCAGTTTCCGCCGACTCGATAGGAAATGAAGTACGCCGTGCCGTCTGGCATCGGGCGACCCAGCCGCGTTCTTCCAGACACACCGTCCAGTGGCTCGCGCACCTTCTGCCATTCGGCTTCCGTTGCCTCACGCCCGACCCTTTCCCCGTCTCTGACACCTACAAGGTATGCACCCTTCTCGCTCTTGCAGACAGTTGCCGCCTCGTACTTGATGCCCAACGGCCGGACCACTTCGACGCGGATGAAGTCCCCAGCACACGCCCTGGCTTCCGCTTCGAGAAACGCCCCGTGTTCAGGCATAGAGACAAGCCACGCACGAAGCTGATCCATCTCCGCTCTGGAAGCAGTGTTATCCCGGGGTTCAGAGCCTTCGACTACCACGACGTACGAATCATCGATGACACAGTTCGACCGAGCCGCAGGCGACGCACATGTCACCGTAGTCATCGCCAGGACGACGAGGAAGCCAGGCACTAGGACCACACCAGTACCATCGTGGCGGGACTGAGTAGTCGCCAACCGTCTGGGCTCAACGGTTCGTTTCATTCCTCGCCTACCTTCTTCGTCGTGGTCTTTCGCCGCTTCGGTTCGCCTTTCGGCTCTGGAGGCACCTGGGTAGGCTTGTTCACCCGCTGTCCGCGATATGTAGTGTCTGGGTTCCGCCTGCCTGCCGGTGTCACGTTCCCCATTCGTGTGGCCTTGGATTCCGTCACGTTCGCGCACCCCTTGCAGTCGGGGGCAGTGCTATACGTGCCGGAATCGCCGTCCTCCGAATGCGACAGCTCGTGAGCCAACAGCTGGTCGAGCTTGTCATCTGGCAGATCGACACCGACGATGATTGCCGTATCCGTTCCGACACCATTCTCGCCGTTGTTCCCGGGAACGCCGATGCGTGGCCAGTACACTCTGTCATCGCCACCACCGTCGTTCGGGTGGAATGTGTGCAGGAATACCGACTCGTCCAATCGGCGAATGAGCGCTCCGAGTCGAGGATGCGCCGCCCTCAAGCGACCCAAGCTCTCCGTGATTCTCACCTTGAAAACGGCGTCTCCGGCGTAGGCAAACTCCCGCCCGTCCGGGTCGACGTACTTGAG
>CALBDV010000230.1 GCA_937927565.1 uncultured Holophagales bacterium | reverse complement strand
GTCCGCTGGATCCCGTGCGGGGCGTTCGCGAACGAGAGCGAAAGAAACGCACTCGGCCAGCTACAGGCCAAGCTCGAGAATGTCGAGGGTCCATGGGTCCTGCTCTCGAACGTCTCGCATTCACACCACCCTGCAGGCATTTCCGAGGAAATAGACCTCATTGCTATCGGGCCGACCGGGGTCTTCACGGTCGAGATCAAGCATTGGGACAAGGAGTTTCTCAGGCAGAACGCCGACATAGCGGAGTTCGAAGCCGACAAGATCAGCATGAAAGCCAAGAAGGTTGCGGGCAAGCTGAAAGGTCGAGCGGACGGGGGCTTTGTTCGATCTCGCCTCCTTCTGACGAAGGGGGAGCTTCGGTTCGAAGCCGGACGTCGGCCTGAGCTGCGAGGAGTCGAGGTCTTCGGGCTCCCGGAGTGGAAGGACCTCCTCGCTACGGCCGATCCCCGAAGGTTGGCACCAGAACTCATCGAGCGAATCGCGGGGCTCGTCGAGCCGGCGTCGAAGGTGGCACTGCGCGGCGACTTACGGACCCTGGCAGGAATAGTGAACTTAGAAAAAGTCCCGGAACAGTCGGACCCATTCCACCGTGTCTATAAGGGCCAGCACTCCTCGCGGCGTGACCGGGTGATTCTTCACCTATACGACTTGTCTGCGTCGAAGGAGAAGCAGGCGGAACTCCACGCGCGCAGGGAATTTGACGTGATCCAGCGTCTACAGAAGCAGCCCTTCGTTCCGTGCCTCCTCGACTCATTTCAGGACGTGCCGGGATACCCGGGCGAGTTGAGGTTCTTCTCGATGGTAGATCCAGCAGCACCAACCCTCGCCAAGCGGGCGCAGGACCTGACGTGGGAACTGCCCAGTCGGGCCAGTTTCGCGATAGCTTGCTTCGAGGCACTTGGGGCCCTTCATACAGGAGCTGGGCCCGGACAACCTCCCGTCCTGCATCGGTCCATCGACCCAGAGACCCTCCGCGTCCAGACCAACGGCCAACCCCTGTACACAGATTTCCGGTTCTCACGGCTTGAGGAGGACCAGACCGTCTCCGGGGCTCGACAGGCGGCGGCGCTGCAGTCAACCTTCGTTGCGCCGGAGCTTCGCGAGAATGGGCTCGCGGCAGCCACTGCAAAGGCTGACATTTTCAGCCTTTGTACCACGCTCCTCGAGGCCTTCCCGGCCGACGAGCCTGCTGGCGGGGGGATGCGGCAGGTGCTCCGGCGAGGCGCCGCCGTCGATCCAACGGACCGGCCAGAGACAGTCGAACTGTTGTCCGCTCTCAGGAATCTCGGCCAGAGCGAGGAGGAACGCAAGCGCGCGAAAAAGCGCCCGTCGCCGGAGTACTGGGACGAGGAGACGACGATCGACTTTCAGGGGTCGTTCTATCGGATTCTCAATCGACTCGGACACGGAGGAATCGGCCAGACCTTCAAGGTTCTTGAAACAGACGCTGAAGGGAGAGAGGAATTCGGCACCTACGTCGGCAAGGTCGTTCACCGAAAGGAGGACGGGGACGGCGCACTCCTCGCCTATCGGAAAGTCAGGGCCCATACAAGTCACAGCCATCTTTCGGTCATTCACGAGATCGCTCCCGAGTGGAAAGCGGACGGTTTTGTAGCCCTGCTGAAGTGGGTGGAAGGGCGGCCCCTCGCCGACCTGAGCGGAGTCCTAGAGCTTCACGCCGAAGATATCCAGTCCGGCTCCGCAGTAGACCTCGCACGGCGCTGGCTTGTTCAGCTTTGCCAGGCTCTCGCCCAACTCCACCGGGTGAATCTGGTCCACGGTGACGTGAGCCCCAAGAACGTCATCGTGGCTGGAGGAGACGTCGTCCTGACAGACTACGACACAGTCGTAGCATCAGGGAGTCGGCCGCGCGGCGGCACCCCGCCCTATTGCAGCCCAGGGGT
>CALBDV010000229.1 GCA_937927565.1 uncultured Holophagales bacterium | reverse complement strand
ACGCGGTGAAGGCCGCCGTCTACCAGTCGAGCCGCTACATCCCCGACCGCTTCTTTCCGGACAAGGCGATCGACCTCCTGGACGAGGCGGGCGCCAAGGTCAAGCTCCGGATGACGGCGGACACCCAGAACCTCCGCCGTCTCGAGAACGAGGCCCGGCAGATCGTCAAGGAGATGAAGAAGGCGATCTCCGAGAAGGACTTCGAGCGCGCCGTCTCGCTCCGCGAGCGAGAGGTCGAGATCAAGGAGGAGATCGAGCGGACGCGCGGCGCGCAGCTCGACGAGAGCTCGTTCACCGAGGTCGTCCGCGCCGACATCGAGGAGATCATCGCGAGCTGGACCGGGATTCCGGTCACGTCGATCCAGGTCGAGGAAGCCGAGAAGCTCCTGAACATGGAGACGACGCTCAAGAAGCGGGTCATCGGCCAGGACCGGGCCGTCGAGGCCATCTCCAGGGCCATCCGGCGCTCCCGCCTCGGGGTCAAGAACCCGAACCGCCCGATGGGGTCGTTCATCTTCCTTGGGCCATCGGGCGTCGGGAAGACCGAGGTCGCCCGGCGGATCGCGGAGTTCCTGTTCGACAACCAGAAGGCGCTGGTCCGGTTCGACATGTCGGAGTACATGGAGAAGCACGCCGTCTCCAAGCTCATCGGATCCCCCCCGGGCTACGTCGGGCACGAGGAAGGTGGGCAGCTCACGGAGCGGATCCGCCGGCAGCCCTACTCCGTCATCCTCCTCGACGAGATCGAGAAGGCGCACCCCGACATCGCGAACCTCCTCCTGCAGATCCTGGAGGACGGCCAGCTGACCGACGCCTACGGCAACACGGTCGACTTCAAGAACACGCTCATCATCATGACGTCGAACATCGGGACGAAGTTCCTCGTGAACCAGGCGCGCGTGGGGTTCGGCGACGGCAAGAACGCTCCTCCGGCGCGCGAGGTGGAGGAGATGGTCCTGAAGGAGCTCCGGCGGGAGTTCTCGCCCGAGTTCACGAACCGGATCGACGAGGTCATCGTCTTCAACCCGCTCTCGACGGACAACCTGCGGGCGATCTGCCGCCTCCTGCTCGACGACGTCGCCGAGACGCTGAAGCACCGCGGCCTGGACCTCGTGGCCGACCAGCTGGCCGTCGACTGGCTCCTTTCGATGTCGGGGCAGGATGTCCACTCGGGAGCCCGGCCGCTCAGGCGGACGATCCAGAGACACGTGGAGGATGCGGTATCCGAATTGCTTATCGGTGCCCGGGAGCAGCTCGAGTGCCTGGAAGTGACAGTGATCGACAACGAACTGAAGGTTCTCGTCCGCTCGTCGGCCGCGATCGTGCCCGGGCGGTAAGGCGCGTGAAGGAAACCCCCCTCCCGGCGACGCCGGCCGTCGCCGGTCCCGCCCTGTCCGTCGCCGTCGCTTCGCCCCGTTCCTTTCGGCCGGCCGTTCTGGCGCTGGTGTGGATCCTCCTCTACCCGGCTGCGGCCCTGGCCCAGACGGAGCCTTCCCCCGCTCCGGTGCCCACGCCTCCTCCCGCCACGCTCGACCTCAGGCCGGGCGGGCTTGCCCCGACGACCTCTCCCATGGCCGGGGCTCTCCCGGCCACACCCGTTCTCAGCACGGAAGCGCCAGGCACCTCCGAGCGAATCATCGAGATCGTCGTCCGGGGCGGAAAGACCGTCACCGCCGAGACCATCGGTTTCTACCTCGGAGTGAAGGCCGGCGATCCCTACGACGCCGGGCAGCTGCGCCGGTCGTTCCAGAAGCTCTGGGATTCGGGCCTCTTCGAGGATCTCAGCATCGAGAAGGAAGCGGCCCAGGGGGGTGTCCGGCTCGTCGCGGTCGTCGTCGAGAGGCCGCGGGTCTCCGACCTGGAGTTCCGCGGCAACAAGAAGCTGACGACCTCTCAGCTCAAGGACAAGCTCAAGGAAGGGAAAGTCGAGATCCGGGTCGGTTCGCCCGTCTCGCTCCGGGACGTCTCCAAGGGAAAGTCCGTCCTCACCGACGCCTACCGCACCGAGGGGTTCCGTTCGGCGGTGGTCGACACGGCCATCGAGCCGATGGGAGAGAACGAGCGCCGCGTCGTCTTCCTCGTGGACGAGGGAGACAAGATCAAGATCGACGATATCGACTTCACCGGCAACACCGTCTTCTCGGACCGGCGTCTCTACTACGCGATGAAGAAGACGCGCGAGTCGAACTTCTACCAGTTCTGGGATTCGAAGGACGTCTACAACCAGGCCTCCTACGAGGAAGACATCGAGCTGGTCAAGAGGATCTACCAGAACGCGGGCTACAAGGACATCGTCGTCAAGGACCCGGTCATCGAGACCTTCGTCGCCAATCCGCAGGAGACGCGCCGGGAGAAGGTCAAGAGGCGCGCGAGGATCCAGATCCCCATCGTCGAAGGGGAGCGGTACTACTTCGGCGAGCTGAAGATCGAGGGCACGACCGTGTTTCCGCCGGATCGGCTCCTCCGGTTCTTCCCCTGGGAGGCGGGCAAGCCCCTCGGCCGCGCCATCCTCACGGACGGGATGAAGACGCTGGACGAGATCTACCGGGGCCGGGGCTACATCTACGCCTTCATGAACCCCGAGTACGTCGAGCGCCCGGGCAAGGGGAACATCGTCGACGTGACGATCCGCGTGACCGAGGGCGACCAGTTCCGCGTCGGGCGCGTCGAGTTCGTCGGGAACAAGACGACGAAGGACAAGGTCCTGCGCCGGGAGCTGCAGCTCTTCGAAGGTGACGTCCTCGACATGGAGTCGTTCAAGAAGGGGCTCTTCAAGATCACCCAGCTCGGCTACTTCAAGATCGAGGAAGACCCGGAATTCAAGGTCGATTCCGAGAAGAAGGCCGTCGACGTCACGATCAAGGGAGTCGACACGAACCGGAACGAGGTCCAGTTCGGGGCCGGCTACTCCCAGCTCGACGGGATCTTCGGGCAGTTCTCGTTTTCCACGAGGAACTTCCTCGGTCGCGGCGACACGATCGGAGTCCAGTTCCAGCGCGGGGGCTACTCGAACTTCTTCGACCTGTCGTTCGTCGAACCGTGGTTCCTGGACAAGCGGATGTCCATCGGCGGGTCCATCTTCAACCGGTCCCTCGAGTACGCGGACGTCGACCAGGAATCCAGGGGGCTGAACGCATCCATCGGTCTCGGGTTGGGCCTTTTCGACGGCGTCTCGTTCTTCTACAGCTACATAGACACGAAGAGCCGGTACGAGGTCTTTCCCGCGCCGGCGCCGCCCGGAGCCGGCATCCCTCCCCGCGCCTACGCCGACTACGTCGGCCGCACGTCGGCAGTGGCGCCCGGTTACCGTTACGACAGCCGGAACGACCCGTTCGACCCGACCCGCGGACGGCGGCTCGGCCTGACGATGACGGTTGCCGGTGGCCCCCTCGGCGGGGATTTTTCCTACGTCAAGCCGGTGGGAAACGCCACGATCTACCGCACCCTCACCCGCAAGTCGCACGTGGCGGTCAATGTGGAAGGGGGGATGGTTCGCCCCTACGACGGGCAGGAGATCCCGATCTTCGAGCGCTTCCGGATCGGCGGCGATCGGTCGGTTCGGGCCTTCGAGTACGGGAGCATCTACCCGCTCAACGACAACGACCAGGCGTACTTCAACGAGCAGGGAGCTCTCCTCGGAGGCGACAAGTACCTCGTCCTCAACCTGGAAGCGGTCTACTACGTCGCCGGGCCGTTGAAGTTCGTCGTCTTCTTCGACGCGGGGAACGCCTGGCTCGAGGGCCAGTCCGTCAACCCGCTGAAGATGCGGATGTCGGCGGGTGCAGAGTTCCGGATGTTCCTGCCGATCTTCCAGGCTCCGCTCCGCTTCATCTACGGTGTCAACCTGGACCCGAAGGTGATCAAGGGGCAGGGCGGGGTCCCGCTGGTCGTCGAAAAGAGGAGCGACTTCCAGTTCTCGATCGGCACGACCTTCTGAAGGGGGCACCCGGACCGCCGGGTTCCCATCTTCAAATGAGCCGGGAGGGCGTTTCGGGTTTTCCCCGGGGATTCCTGGCGGTCGCCCTCCTCACGGCCTCGTGCAGTAGAATCGCGCGCCCGCCGGAGGGTCTCCGGCGGCGCAAGACACGTAAAGGAGTCACGTAGATGATCGGGAACCGGTTGATCGTCGCGGGTGCGGTCGCTGCGGCCGCTCTGCTCGCCCTGCCCGCCACAGCCCAGAAGGTGGGAGTCATAGAAGTCCAGCGGATCGTCCAGGAATCTGCGGTCGGCAAGGAAAGCCTCGCCCGGATCCAGAAGACCCAGGTCGCCAAGCAGGAGGACCTGACGAAGCGCCAGACCGACCTGAGGGACCTCGAGAAGAAGATCCAGGAGCAGGGCAAGTCGCTGTCCGAAGAAGCGATGGAGAAGCTCCAGAAGGACTATCAGGCCAAGGCGCTGGACCTGAAGCGCTTCCAGGACGACGCCCAGCGCGAGCTCGAGGAGCTCCAGCGCAAGGAGCTCGGCGAGCTCGAGCGCAGGGTCCTTCCCGTGATCGAGGCGGTCGCGAAGGAGCTCGGCTACGCTCTCGTCTTCAACAAGTTCCAGAGCGGCCTTCTTCACGCGGAATCGGGCGTCGACATCACCGACGCCGTGATCCAGAAGTTCAATACCGCCATCGCGGCTGCTCCGAAGACCGACGCCAAGCCGGCTCCCGCGGCCCCGGCGGCAGCCCCGGCCCCGAAGAAATAGAGGGGATGGCCGGTTTCCCCGCTGCGACGACCGCCGCCGTTCTGGCCGCCTCCTGCGGGGGGCGGCTCGTCGGCGATGGGGCCATCGTCGTCGAGGGCGTGAGGTCACTCGAAAGGGCAGGACCTCGGGATCTCACCTTCGCCGCCGACGCCAGGGCCGAAGCCCGGGCCGCCGGATCGGCGGCCGGGGTCCTTCTCGCGAGGTCTTCCGGGCCTTTTCCGGGCCGGACCGTCATAGAGGTGCCGGATCCCTCTGCGGCGCTTGCCGCTGTGCTCTCCCGTATGTTCCCGCGCCGCTCGACAAGGCCGGGCGTCCACCCGACGGCAATCGTCGATCCGGGGGCGTGCGTCGCCGCCGGAGCCGAGGTGGGACCCTATGCCGTTGTCGGCGAAGGCACGGAAGTGGAGGACGGAGCGATTCTCGAGGCGCACGTCGTCATCGGGTGTCGATGCCGGATCGCGAGAGACGCCTGGCTTCATCCACACGTCGTCCTGTACGACGACGTCTCCGTGGGACCGCGTTCCGAGATTCACTCGGGATCGGTCCTCGGGGCCGACGGCTTCGGCTACGCTCCCGGCCCGGCGGGGCTCCGGAAGATCCCCCAGGTGGGGAGCGTCGAGGTCGGGGCCGATGCCGAGATCGGGGCCAACACCTGCGTCGATCGCGCCACCTTCGAGGTGACCCGCGTCGGCGACGGCACCAAGGTCGACGACCTCGTCATGATCGGACACAACTGCGATGTCGGCCGGCACGTCGTCCTCTGCGGACAGGTCGGCCTCGCGGGATCGACGACCGTGGGCGATCAGGCCGTTCTCGGAGGCCAGGCGGGTACGGGAGGGCACCTCCGGATCGGTGCCGGTGCGAGAGTGGGGGGGCAGACAGGCGTGAGCTCCGACGTTCCTGACGGAGCGACGAGCTTCGGCACGCCGCACATGCCGCACAGGCAGGCCCTTCGTGTGAACGCCGAGCTCAAGCGTCTTCCGGAGACGGCGCGGCTCGTCCGCGAGCTGGCGAAGGCGGCCGTTACGGCGGAGGTGAAGGGATGAGCTCGGAGGAGCGCCCGACCGGACTCGGAATCCTCGACATCCTCCGAATCCTGCCGCACAGGTATCCATTCCTTCTCGTCGATCGGATCCTCGAGGTCGACCCCGGGAAGAAGGTCGTCGGGTTGAAGAACGTGACGTTCAACGAGGAGTTCTTCCAGGGGCATTTCCCCGGCAACCCGGTCATGCCGGGCGTCCTCCTGATCGAAGCGATGGCCCAGGTCGGAGCCTTCATGCTGATCGCGGCGACCGATGGTCCCCGCCGGAGGGAGCTCCGCCTGGCGGGCCTGGACGCGGTGAGGTTCCGGCGTCCGGTGGTCCCCGGAGACCAGATCCTCTTCACCGTCGAGTTCGTGGCGGCGAAGAGGTCGATCGTCAAGGTCCGCGGCGAGGCGCGCGTGGACGGGCACCTCTGCGCCGAGGCGGAGATCATGAGCCTGATCCAGGATTGCGGGCCCGAGGAGCAAGGCTGAATGCCGATTCACGCCACAGCGGTCGTTCACGAATCCGCGTCGGTCCACCCCGAAGCCGAGATCGGGCCGTACGCCGTCATCGGCGCGTCCGTCGTCATCGGGGCACGCACCTGCGTCGGGGCTCACGCCCTGGTCGACGGCCCGACCGTCCTCGGTGAGGGCAACATCGTCCACCCGCACGTCGCGCTCGGAGGTCCCCCGCAGGACCTCAAGTACGCGGGAGAGCCGACGCGGCTCGTCGTCGGGAACCGAAACGTCTTCCGGGAGTTCATGACGGCCCACCGCGGCACGGTTACGGGGCACGAAGAGACCGTCATCGGCGACGACAACCTCTTCATGGCCTACTCCCACGTCGCCCACGACTGCGTCGTCGGGAACCGGACGGTCTTCGCGAACTCCGCGTCGCTTTCAGGGCACGTCGTCGTCGAAGACGACGTCGTCCTCGGCGGGTTCGTCGCCGTGAGGCAGTTCTGCCGCGTCGGGCGGTTCGCCTACGTCGGCGGAATGACCCCTGTGAACAAGGACGTCCTGCCATTCACCTGGACGTCGAGCGACCGGGACACGAAGGCCTACAAGATCAACGGGGTGGGGCTCTCCCGAAAGGGCTACTCGGCCGAGCGCGTCTCCTCCCTGCAGAAAGCCTACCGGATCCTCCACCGGAATCGCCACGACCACGTGGCGGCGCTCGCGGCGCTCGGCGCGCTTGCCGAGTCGGCTCCTGACGTGCGCGTCCTGCTCGACTTCATCACGAGCTCGAAGGCCGGAATCCACGGGGCGTAGTGGACAGGGGGAAACCCGGACCGCCGGGTTTCCCCCCGTACCCCCCTTCCGCGCGGAGAGGCAGCTCGCTTCGCTCGCGTGAGGTGAACGGGAAACCCGGACCGCCGGGGGATCCCGAAACGAGAAGGGGCCGCTTGCGCGGCCCCTTCGGGTTTCCTGGAGTGACCTGGAGGGCTACTCGGTCTCGGCGTCCGCCTTGTGGAGCACCTTGGCTCGCTCGGCGATGAGCTTCTCCTGGAGCGGCCGGGGCAGCTCCTCGTAGTGGGAGTGCTCCATCGTGAAGGAGCCTCGGCCCTGCGTGAGCGAACGGAGGACGGCGGAGTAGGTGAGCATCTCGGAGAGCGGAACCTCGGCCTTGACGACCGCGTCGTCGCCGATCTGGTCCATGCCCGAGGGCCGGCCACGGCGGCTCGTCAGGTCGCCCATCAGGTCGCCCATGTACTCCTGCGGCGCCCGGACGCCGACCTTCATGATCGGTTCGAGGATCGTCGGCTTCGCCTTCTCCATCGCGTCCTTGTAGGCGAGGGAGCCGGCGATCTTGAAGGCCATCTCCGACGAGTCGACGTCGTGGTACTGCCCGTCGAAGAGCTCGACGCGGAAGTCGACCATCGGGTAGCCGGCGAGGTAGCCCTTCTTCCGGGTGTCCTGGATTCCCTTCTCGACGGCGGGGATGTAGTTCCTCGGGATCGAGCCGCCGAAGATGTCGTCGACGAACTCGAAGTCGGAGCCGCGGGGGAGAGGCTTGACGCGGATCTTGCAGTCGGCGAACTGCCCGTGGCCGCCCGTCTGCTTCTTGTGGCGTCCGTGCGCCTCGGCGGCCCGCGTGATCGTCTCGCGGTACGGGACCTTCGGCGGGTGGAGGATGACCTCGACGTTCGACTTCCGCTTCATGCGGGCGACGGCGATCTCGACGTGGAGCTGGCCGGCGCCCGACAGGAGGAGCTCGCTCGTGTCGGCGTCCCGGTGGAACTTCAGGGACGGGTCTTCCTCGGTGAGCTTGGCGAGGGCGATGGAGATCTTGTCCTCGTCGCCCTTGGACTTGGGCTCGATCGAGAAGGAGATAGCCGGCTCGGGGATCACGACGGCAGGGAAGCGGTACGGCTTCTCCTTGGCGGAGAGCGTGTCGTTCGTGAGGGTCTCCTTGAGCTTGGCGACGACCCCGATGTCCCCGGCGGGGATCTCGGGGACGGTGTTCATCTGCTTGCCGAGGGGCGAGAAGACGGGGCCGAATCGCTCGGCGACCTCGCGGTTCGCGTTCCAGTAGGTGCCGTCGGCCTTGATCGTCCCGGAGTGGACCCGGAAGAGCGTCAGGCGCCCCGTGAAGGGGTCGGAGATCGTCTTGAAGACGATCGCGGCCACCGGGCCGCCCGGGTCGCACGCGAGGACGTCGGTCTTCCCGTCCTTGCCGATGGCGGCGGCGGGGAAGGAGTCGGCGCCCGGGAGGAGGTCGACGATCTCGTCCAGGATCTTCTCGACGCCTCTCTCGTGGTCGCCGGCCGCCGCGAAGAGGACCGGAACGATCCTGCGTTCGCGAACCGCGTTGCGCAGGGCAGGGAGCATCTGTTCCTCGGTCAGGTTGCCCTGGCTGAAGAAGGTCTCCATGAGGGCGTCGTCCCCCTCGGCGACCATCTCGACGAGCGCCTCGTGGAGAGTGGCCGCGTCCGCGGCGAATTCCTCGGGGATCGCCCCTTCCATGGTCTTCCCGGAGTCGTCGGTCAGGAAGCCCCGCATCCCGATGAGGTCGATCGCGCCACGGAAGCCCTTCTCCTTGCCGATGGGCGCCTCCACGCAGACACAGGAGCGGCCGAACTTCGTCTGGATCTGGTCCATCACGCGGCCGCCGTCCGCATTCTCGCGGTCCATCCGGTTGACGACGATCACCTTCGGCAGGCCGAACTCCTCGGCCACCTGCCACGCCTTCTCGGTCTGGACCTCGACGCCGGCGACGGCGTCGACGACGATGA
>CALBDV010000228.1 GCA_937927565.1 uncultured Holophagales bacterium | reverse complement strand
ACCTCGTGGCCTCGACGATCTCGACGATCTCCCTCGCGATCTTCGGCGGCCTCGGTGACGAGAAGGCCGAGGCGCGGGGCCGGGAGCTGGCGACGGCGCTGCAGCTCACGAACATCGTGCGCGACGTCGGCGAGGACGTCGCGCGCGGGCGCGTCTACCTCCCGCTCGAGGACCTCGAGCGGTTCGGTGCGCGGGAAGCGGACCTCCTCGCGCTGCGTGAGACTCCCGCCCTCGCCGAGGTCGTCCGCTACGAGGCGCGGCGCGCCATCGGCTTCTTCCGCGCGGCCGAACCGGTGAAGGAGCTCGTCGATCGCGAGTGCCGCTTCGCCGTGACGATGATGGGCGGCATCTACGCGGAGGTCGCGCGCGAGGTCCTCGCGCACCCGCTCGACACGCTGCGGCGCCGCATCGCGCTTTCGACGCCGCGCAAGGTGCATGCGGTTCTCGCACGCCTCCTCGATCGGCGCTTCGACCGCGTCTCCGATTGATTCGCGCGGATTGACGCGTGCCGATCCGGGGAACTAGAGTCGCGGCGATGGCTCTCGACGAGAGGACCCGCGACGCGCTCCGCGAGCTGGGGAACGCCCTGAACGAGGCGGTTTCCTCCTCGGCGCGCGTCCACGAGATCCTGCAGCGGATCCGCGAGGGGGGAAGCGAGCCGTACCTCGTTCTCGACGCGACGGTCGCGCTCGAAGGCCGCGAGCGAAAGGCCCGTGCCACGCTCCCCTCCATCCGCCGCGGGGGTCCGGCGCGGCGCGTGGAGACGGACGAGAACGAGGGGACGAGCTTCAAGATCGACGTGAAGGACCTTCACTTCCTCCGCTCGGTCGGCATCGACCCGACGCGCGCGCCCCGCGCGCCTCGGGGCCGGCGCCGGCCCGGGACGACGGTCTCGCTCCGCTCGACCGTCGCGAAACGACCCTGAAGCCCCCCCTCCTCGGCCTGTCCCTCCCGGAGCTCGCGCAGGCGATCGCCCCTGTTGCGGCCCAGAGGTTCCGCGCCGCGCAGGTGATGCGCTGGATGACGGAACGCCGTGCCGCCGGCTTCGACGCGATGACGGACCTCCCTTCGGCGGTCCGCGCCGCGCTCGAGGAGCGCTTCACGATCGGGCTCCCGGAGGTGGAAGCGCGGACGCCGTCGGAGGACGGTGCCGAGAAGTTCCTCTTCCGCCTCGCGGACGGCTCGAAAGTGGAGGCGGTCTACATTCCGGCCCCCCGGCACCGGGCCTCCGGGAGCTCGGAGCGCGTGACCGTCTGCGTCTCCTCGCAGGCGGGCTGTGCCGTGAACTGCGCCTTCTGCGTGACGGGGCGGCTCGGCGCCGGGCGAAACCTGACGGCAGGAGAGATCCTCGGCCAGTACCTCGTCGTCGCGCGCGAGAAGGGCTTCGGGCCGCGCGCGGCGAACGTCGTCTTCATGGGAATGGGCGAGCCGCTGCTCAACCTGGCCCACGTCTCCCGCACGCTCGACCTGCTCGAAGCCGAGGTCTCGCCACGAAGGACGACCGTCTCGACGGCGGGCGTCGTCCCCGGGATCCGCGAGCTCGCCCGAAGAGATCACCGGCCGAACCTCGCCGTCTCGCTCACCGCGGCGGGGAACGCCCTTCGCACGAAGCTGATGCCGATCAACGCTCAGTGGCCGGTCGAGGAGCTCTTCGCGGCGCTCGAGGAGTGGCCGCTCGAGCCGGGCCGCCGGATCACGTTCGAGGTCGTCCTGATCGCCGGTGTCAACGACTCCGCGGACCAGGCGCGCCAGCTCGCCCGTCTGGTGAAGCGCGTTCCGTCGAAAGTGAACCTGATCCCGCTCAACGAGTCGTCCGAGTGGCTGCCGGGCCTCTCCCGCCCGTCGCGGGAGTCCGTCGACGCATTCGGGAGCCACCTCGCCTCGTCGGGCGTCGACGTCACCGTCCGCTGGTCCAAGGGCCTCGGAGCGGCGGCGGCGTGCGGTCAGCTGAAGGGACGCGAGACGCCCGGTCGGCTCCTGCGCGTTCCGCCCCCGTCCGTGCGATCCTGAAGGACCAGGAACCAGGAGGTCCCATGTCCATCATGTCCCGTACGGTTCTCGCCACCGCCCTCACGCTGCTCCTCTTCGCGCCGCCGGTCCTCGCCCAGGAGGCCGCGCCCGTCCCGATGCCCTCTCCCACGGCGATCCCCGCGCCCCCGACGCCGTCCGAGATCGCCCGCGGTGCGGGTAAGAAGCTCGACGCGTTCCAGGCGAAGGAGGCCCGGGCCGTCCTCGAGCCGCTCACCCCCCAGGCCGCAACGAACGCCGACGTCGCGATCGCCCTCGGGCGTCTCCTCGAGCAGGAGAAGAAGTACGACGAGTCGGCAGCCGTCCTGCGCAAGGCCGCCGGGACCGCTCCCGCCGACGCGCGCATCCCGCTCTGGCTCGGGGAGACCCTCCTCAGGGCCCGGAAGACGGCGGACGCGGACGCGTCCTTCAAGAAAGCCGCCGAGCTCGCCGCGAAGGCGCTCGCTGCCAGGCCGGACGACGCCGGCGCGCTCCTCGTCCAGGGATCGGCCCTCTCGCGCCTTCGCCGGTTCGACGAGGCGATGGTGGCACTCGGGAAGGCCCGCGACCTGGATGGCGGGCGCCCGGAGACGCTCTACCAGATGGGCGCGACGCGCGCCTTCCAGCAGAAGTGGACCGACGCCGTGACGCTCCTGTCCCAGACCCTGGAGAAGGACACGGGAATGGCGCTCGCGTACTACTACCGCGCGCTCGCGCAGGAGAAGCTCGGGCGCAAGGACCTGATGGTCGTCGACCTCGACCGCTTCGTGAAGGTCGCGCCCACGGCTCCCGAGGCCGATCGGGCGCGCTCTCTTCTCGCGGCGGCCTCGCGCTGAAGGCAGGAGCGCCCGCGGCCCCTCGGGGCGCGCGGGCGCTCGCGTCTCGGTGGGCCGGGCCGGGCGGTTACTTGGCCGGGGCGTCCTGCTTCACGAACTCGAGATCGAGCTGGATCGTCACCTCGTCGCCGACGACGAGGCCGCCGCCGTCGAGGTTCTTGCTCCAGTTCACGCCGAAGTCCTTCCGGTTGATCTTCCCGGTCGCGCTCGCGCCGACGACGGTCTTCCCCCACGGGTTCTTCACGGGCTGGGTGTACTCGACGTCGAGGACGACCGGCTTCGTCACGCCGCGGAGCGTCAGGTTCCCGGACACCTTCGCCGTCGTGGCGGAGGTCTTCTCGACCTTCGTCGAGGTGAACGTCATCTGGGGGAACTTCGCGGCGTCGAAGAAGTCGGCCGCGCGGAGGTGCTCGTCGCGCTTTGCGTCGCGGGTGTCGACGGAAGCGATGTCGATCGTCGCGGAGATCTTCGCGGTGGTCGGGTCGGCCGGGCTGCCGTCGACGCTCGCCGTGAACTTCCCGAAGGCGCCCTTCACGTTCGAGACCATCATGTGCCGGACGGCGAAGCCGACGGTCGAGTGGGACGCGTCGATGGCCCAGGTGTCGGCGAGGGCGGAGAGGCTCGTCAGGCCGAGGACGGCGGCGAGGGCTACGGACAACAGGTTCTTCTTCATCAAATCCTCCTGGGTCTCTTTCGGGGCGGGCCCCGGTTCGTTGCGGTTCGGCATCATTACGCCCGGAACGTCCGGACGGATCGGTCGATCGGTTGCAATCGACGCGCCAGACCCCGTTCCGCCCGGGATGGACCAGGACCGATCAGTCGGAGAAGGCGCGCCTCTCGAAACGAGAGGTTCTTAGAAGGCGTTGCCGAACCCGAAGTAGACCCTGTATGCCGGGTCGCCGGGCCGGCGGTCGAGAGGAACGGCGCCGTCGAGCCTCAGGACGCCGATGGGCGTGAGCGCCCTGAGACCCAGCCCGAGCGAGGTCGCGAGGCCCTGCCCGAAGTCGCTCGAGGAGGCCCATACCTGGCCCAGGTCGAAGAAGCCGACACCGACGAGCATCGGGTGAAGGGGAACGCGCAGCTCCTCGTTGAGGACGAGGAGCGTCGAGCCCCCGGTCGGGAAGAGCTCGCCGCCGAGGTCTTCCCGGGGCCCGAGGCTCTCGGTCGGGTATCCCCGCACCGAATAGGAGCCGCCCGCGTAGAACCGGACGTCCGGGATCAGGACCTGCCCCTGGAAGGCTTTCGCGAACCCGAGGCGCAGCGACTGGGCCCA
>CALBDV010000227.1 GCA_937927565.1 uncultured Holophagales bacterium | reverse complement strand
CGTTGCGCCAGCGGTGGACCTTCGGCTCCTCCCCCCGCACCGTCCACGGCGACACCCGCGGGTGCGACCCCGTCAGCTCGCCCAGGAACTCCGCGATGGCCGACGTGTTCCACTTACTCCTCGAAGCGACCTGCGACAAACTACCTGCGGCCCGGTGGCCGACTCAGAGGAGAACGTGCGAAGTCTCCGTTCGAAGGGAAGCCGATGCTGAACGACGAGCCTATCCAGTCCGGAGAGATCCTCGTCTACCAGACCGAGGACGGCCGTACACGCGTCGAGTGCCGCTTCGCCGAGGACACGATCTGGATGAGCCAGGGGTTGATCGCCGACCTCTTCCAGACGACACCCCAAAACATAACCCTCCATCTGAAGAGCATTTATGCGGACGGGGAGCTCGACCCCTCGCGAACTTGTAAGGATTACTTACAAGTTCGACCGGAGGGCACGAGGCAGGTCCAGCGCGTCGTGAAGTACTACAGCCTCGACGCCATCCTCGCCGTCGGCTACCGCGTGCGCTCACCCCGGGGCGTGCAGTTCCGGCGCTGGGCGACAGAGAGGCTCCGCGAGTACCTCGTGAAGGGCTTCACGATGGACGACGAGCGGCTCAGGAACCCACCGGTCGACGGCTCCGGGATTCCGGACTACTTCGACGAACTCCTGGCGCGCATTCGCGACATTCGGGCCAGCGAGCGCCGGATGTACCTGCGCGTTCGAGAGATCTTCGCCCTTGCCGCCGACTACGACGCCACACGGAAGGACACGGTCGCGTTCTTCAGGATCATCCAGAACAAACTCCACTTCGCAGCGACGGGGAAGACCGCTTCCGAGCTGATCGCCGGGCGGGCCGACCACACGAGCCCGAACATGGGTCTCCTGACGTGGAAGGGCGCGAGTGTCCGGAAGGCGGACGTCACGGTGGCGAAGAACTACCTCCGCGAAGAGGAGATCTCCGAGCTGAACCGGATCGTGACAATGTGGCTCGACTTCGCGGAAGACCAGGCGCGACGCCGGAAACAGGTCTTCCTGAGAGACTGGGAGTCCCGGCTCGACGAGTTCCTTCGGTTCAATGACCGGTCCGTCCTGACGAACGCCGGGTCCGTCAGCACTGCCGACGCCCACGCACACGCGGAGGACGAGTACGCCCTGTTCGCCGTGCGAAGGCGTGCCCTCCTCGAGGCGGAGGGCCAAAGAGCCGCCATCGAGTCGCTCGAGGACGCCGCGAAGGCTCTCCCCGCCCCGAGGCGGTCAAAAGCACGGCTCACGAAGAAGTCGTGAAACCCTTCTTCGGATGTGGCGAAGAAACGGGCGCGGAAAAACCGGTCAGGTATATCGGGGCACCGCACCCGGTTCTGGCCCGCGGGTCGCTTCAGGCCCCTCCCCCGGTCGCCGCCGTAGGGGCTCGCGCGCCGAGGAACTCAGCTGCGACCCAGACCTCGTGACCCGCGGCTCGCGAGGACGCGCCAGACTGCGTTCTGGATTCCGAGGGTCACGGGAAGCGTCTGGAAGACCAGCGCCCGGTTTTCCGACCGATAGCCCGCTCGTCGGAGCGCGGCGAGGGCGAGGGCGTGCGACGCGCCGTAGGCGAGATCGAACCGGCTCTCGAGGGAGTTGCTCTCGCGAGGTTCTCCAGCTCAGCGGAGGTCATCGTCGCCTCCGATCACGAAGATA
>CALBDV010000226.1 GCA_937927565.1 uncultured Holophagales bacterium | reverse complement strand
CCGCGATGGAGAAGCGGGCCGCCCTCGAGGCCCTCAACGACGCCGACCACGAGACCCAGGAAGCCCTCCTCGTCGAGGCCGACGCGGCGCTGGCCGACGTGAGGCTGGCGGGGAATCTCGTGATCGCCGCGTTCTTCGGCGGAAAGAAGCCGAAGGAGCGCGAGGCGCTGCGGGTCGCGTACGAGGCGCTCTACGGGGACGTTCTCTCGGCGCGGAGGCCGCGGGACGAGGCCGAGGGCATCGTCGCGACGCTGAGAGCGGGGGAGAGGCCGGTCTTCCCGTTCCACTGGGAGCTGGCGTTCCCGGAGGTCTTCGCGCGGGAGAACCCGGGGTTTGATGCGTTCGTGGGGAACCCGCCGTTCGCGGGGAAGAACACCCTCCGCGCCTCGACCCGCGAGGCCTACCCCGAGTGGCTCCTCGAGACCTACGAAGAGAGCCACGGCAACGCCGACCTCGTCGCCTTCTTCTTCCGCCGCGCCTTCGAGAAGCTCCGCTCCGCCGGCGCCTTCGGCCTTATCGCAACGAACACCATCGCCCAGGGCGACACCCGCGGGACCGGACTGCGGTACATCTGCACCCACGGCGGAACGATCTTCAACGCCCGGCGGCGAGTGAAGTGGCCGGGGATGGCGGCGGTCGTCGTGAGTGTCGTTCATGTGAAGAGGGGAGAGGGGAAGGGGCCATTCCGGCTGGACGATCGGGAGGTCGACGCGATCACGGCGTTCCTGTTTCACGCCGGGGGGCACGAGGACCCGAAGCCGCTGAAGGAGAACGAGGGGAAGTGCTTCATCGGCAGCTATCTACTCGGTATGGGCTTCACTTTTGACGATACGAATCCGGAAGCGACCCCGATCGCCGAGATGCACCGGCTGATCGAGAAGGACCCGCGGAATGCTGAGCGGATCTTCCCGTACCTCGGCGGCGAGGAAATGAACACCAGCCCAACCCACGCTCATCACCGATACGTCATCAACTTCGGGCAGATGACGGAGGAGGAGGCGCGGCAATGGCCTGACTTGATGGAGATCGTCGAGAGGAGGGTGAGGCCGGAGCGGCTGCGCCAGAAAGATCGATTCGGTCAGCAGCACTGGTGGCAGTTCCTGCGCCCTCGCCCGGAGCTCACTAATGCTCTCCGCGGCAAGTACCGTGCGCTCTGTCTGGCTCGAACTAGTCAGGCCGTAGCTTTCGCCTTTCTGGACTCACGCCTCGTGTTCTCGGAGAACATCGTCGTCCTCCCTCTGGAGAGTGCCGCTGCGATGGCCTGCCTTCACTCCCGCGCACACGAAGTATGGGCCAGGTTCTTCAGCAACACGCTGAAGGACGACCTTCAGTACAGCCCGTCCTCCTGCTTCTTCAACTTTCCGCTGCCCGTTCGGTGGGATCGCGATCCCGCTTTGCTGGACGTCGGAAACGCATACGCGGCACACCGAATGCTATTGATGAAGGACAACAACGAAGGCCTGACCAAGACCTACAACCGCTTCCACGACCCCCGCGAAGACTCGCCCGGCGTCCTCCGCCTTCGCGCCCTGCACGACGCGATGGACCGCGCCGTCCTCGACGCCTACGCTTGGACCGACCTTCGCCCCACGTGCGTATTCCTCCTCGACTACGAAGACGAGGACGACGAATCCGACGACTCTGGTCGCCCCCACGCGCG
>CALBDV010000225.1 GCA_937927565.1 uncultured Holophagales bacterium | reverse complement strand
CCTCCCTCGCGCTCGCCGCGGCTCCGCCGGTCGAGCTCCCGCTGACCCTCGCCGAGGCTCGTGCCCGGGCCCTCGAGAAGAACGTCGACCTCCGCGTCGAACGCGAGAACGCGGCGATCAGCGCCTCGGGCGAGTTGCGGTCCGAAGGGGCGTACGACCCGACCCTCCGCGCCGACGCCCGCTGGCGCGACAGGACCGACCCGGTCAACTCCATCCTGTCGGGGGCGCCGACGGGAGAGCTCGCGCCGAGCACCTCTGGTTACGTCGCCAGCCTCGGGCTCTCACAGCTTCTCCCGACCGGCGGCACGGTCGCACTGACGACCTCGGCCTCGCGCGACGAGACGACGAACGTCTTCTCGATCCTCTCCCCCTCCTGGTCGACCGCGATCGGCCTCGAGCTCCGCCAGCCGCTCCTCCGCAACCTCTCCGTCGACCCCGCCCGGCTGAGCCTCCGGGTCGCTCGCGTCGACAGGACCCGCTCGGCCGCTTCGCTCGCACGAGTGACCGCGGAGATCGTCGCCGCCGTCGAGCGAGCGTTCTGGTCACTTCTCGCCGCGAGGCGCGACGTCGAGGCGCGCGGGTCGGCCGTCGCGCTCGCCGAGAAGCAGAAAGCCGACGTCGAGGCGCGGGTCGAGGCGGGGACGCTCTCCGAGGCGGACCTCTCCTCGCCCGTCGCAGAGCTGGAGCGACGCCGGGGCGACCTCTTCGCCTCCCGCGAGGCAGCCGCCCGCGCCGAGAACGCGCTGAAGGCGCTCCTCCTCGCAGACCCCGCCGACCCGCTGTGGTCGTCGCGCCTCGTTCCCGCCGACGAGCCGGACGACCCGTCGCCGGCGACGCCCGACGTCGACGCCGCTCTCGCCTCCGCGACGGCCCTCCGCCCGGAAGTCGCCGAGGCGGCCGCCCGCTTCGACCGCCTCGCCGTCGAGGACGAGGCGGCCCGCGACCGGACCCGCCCGCAGCTCGACCTCGTCGCCGCCTATTCCCGGCGCGGGCTCGCCGGCGAGCAGAACCCCGGGCTCAACCCGCCGTTCCCCGTCGAAGCCGACTCCGTCCCCGACGCCGTCGACGGGGGCCTCGGCCGCTCGTACGGGACGATCCGGGAGGGGCGCTTCCCCGACGCGTCGGTCGGCCTGGCGCTCACCGTCCCGCTCGGCAACCGTGCCGCGCGCGCCGACGCCGCCATCGCCCGCTCCTCGCGGACGCAGGCCGAGCTCGCGCTCCTGAGGACGCGGCAGGCCGTCGAGGTCGAGGTCAGGAACGCGGCCGTCGCCCTCGAGACAGCGGGGCAGCGGCTCGCCGCCGCGCGCGCCGGGAGGGCCGCCGCCGAGACCCAGCTCGAAGCCGAGGCCGAGCGCTTCGACGCCGGGCTCTCGACGAGCTTCTTCGTCCTGACCCGGCAGAACGACCTGACGCAGGCCAGGCTCGCCGAGACCGCCGCGCTCGCCGACCTCAGGAAGGCCCGCGTCGAGTGGGCCCGCGCCGCCGGCACGCTCCTTTCGGAGCGCCGCATCGAGATCGAGGACACCGACCCGGCCCAGGGGCCGGATGGAGGAACCCGATGAACCGCCCGTCCCGCCGCCTCGCCGCGGCCGCCATCTGCACGCTTCTCCTCGCCGGCTGCCGAAAGGGCGACGACGGCACGACCGTCCATCTCAACGGCCGCATCGAGGCTCCCACGGTCGACCTGGCGCCGAAAGTCGCGGGGCGCGTCCTCGAGGTGAAAGCCCGCGAGGGGGACCGCGTGAAAGCGGGAGACGTCCTCGTCCTGCTCGACCTGGGCGAAACCTCCTATTCCGTCGAGAGGGACCGAGACGCTCTCGGCTCGGCCGAGGCTCGCCTCGAAGACCTGAAGGCCGGCAGCCGCAGCCAGGAGGTCGCGTCCGCCGAGGCGGACCTCGCCGACAAGCGGGCCGCCGTGGAGTTCGCGAGGAAGGAGGTCGCGCGGCAGGAATCGCTCATGGCGAAGAAGGTCGGCATTCCCCGCGACCTCGACCGCGCCCGGACGGACCTCCAGCGCGCCCAGGCGATGCAGAAGGCGAGCGAGGAACGGCTCGCTCTCGCCCGCGAGGGCTCCCGCCGCTTTCAGACGGACCAGGCTCGTGCCGACGTGCGGCGCGCGCAGACGGTCGTGAAGCAGTCCGAGACCGTCGCGCGCGAGGCGGAGATCCGCGCCCCCGCCGACGGCGTCGTCCTCCACCGGATGGCCGAGCCGGGCCTCCTCCTCGGAGCCGGACAGCCTGCCCTGACGATGGCCTTCGTCGACAGGCTCTACGTACGCGCGTTCATACCGGAGACGAAGCTCGGCCGCGTGAAGCAGGGCATGCCCGCGCAGGTTTCCGTCGACGCGTTTCCCGGGAAGCTCTTCCCCGCTCACGTCACGGAGATCTCTCCCGACGCCGAGTTCACGCCGAAGGCGGTGGAGACGCGCGAGGAGCGCGTGAATCTCGTCTACGCCGCGAAGATCGACCTCGACGCCGGCTGGGCCGAGCCCCTGGTTCCCGGGCAGCCCGCGGAGGTGACGATCACGGGAGTCTCCGGCGAGGCCGCCCCGGAGTCGACGAAGCCGCGCGCCGTCCCCTCGGCGTCGCTGCGATGAGATCCACCGTGATCGAAGCCCGCGGCCTCGTGAAGAGCTTCGGAGCGCACGCCGCGCTCCGCGGAGTCGACCTCGACGTCGCGGGAGGGGAGCTCTTCGCCCTCATCGGCCCCGACGGCGCCGGCAAGACGACGTTCTTCCGCCTCGTCGCCGGCCTGATCACCCCGACGAAGGGAACGGTTCGGCGCGACCCGGCGGCGACCTTCGGCCTCGTGCCTCAACGGTTCTCCCTCTACGAGGACCTCACGGTGGACGAGAACCTCGACCTGAGGGCCCGGCTCTACTCGGTGCCCACCCCCGAGGCCCGCCTCCGCTCCGCCGAGCTCCTCGAACGCGTCGGCCTGAGCCCGTACGGCCGGCGCCTCGCGGGGGCGCTCTCCGGCGGGATGAAGCAGAAGCTCGCGCTCGTCTCCGCCCTCCTCACCCGGCCCGACCTCCTCCTCCTCGACGAGCCGACGACCGGGGTCGACCCGGTGTCGCGCCGGGAGTTCTGGCAGGTCCTGAGCGAGCTGCACCACGGCGGGCTCACGATCCTCGTCTCCACGCCCTACATGGACGAGGCCGAGTACGCGACCCGCCTCGCGTTCCTCGACGAGGGGCGCCTCCTCGCCCCCGGCACGCGCGACGAGATCCTCGCCGGATACCCCAGGCCGCTCCTGGAGGTCCTCTCCTCCGACCGCGTGGCCGTGCGGGCGCGACTCTCGACGCTGGCGGCCGTCGACGACATCTCGCTGTTCGGGACCCGCCTCCACGTCCGGGGCGCGGAGGGCTCCGGGCCCGGGATCATCGACGCCGTTCGCGCGGCGCTCGCGGGCCTCGTCCCGCCCGACGGGGTGAGACCGGTCGACCCCGACCTCGAAGACGCGTTCGTCCTCGCAGCCGAGGGCGACGAGCTCGTCGCGTGAAGGCGGCCCCGGCTCCCCGCCCCGCTCTCCCCCCGGACGTCTTCCTCCGGGCCGAAGGGCTCGTCAGGAAGTTCGGGTCGTTCGTCGCCGTCGACGGCGTCAGTTTCGACATCCCCCGGGGGAAGGTCTTCGGTTTCCTCGGCCCGAACGGCTCGGGCAAGTCGACGACGATCCGGATGCTCACCGGACTGCTCGTTCCCACGGACGGGACCGCGACGGCGTTCGGCGGCCTCGACGTTCGCCGGGACACCGAAAGGTGGAAGAGCCGCCTCGGCTACATGAGCCAGAAGTTCTCCCTCTACCTCGACCTCTCCGTCCGGGAGAACCTGGAGTTCTTCGGGACGGTCTACGGCCTCGGGAACTCGCAGCTCGGGGACCGGATCGACAGCCTCGCGGCGCGCCTGCACTTCACGAAGGCCCTTCCCGAGATCACCGACTCCCTCTCGACCGGGATGCGCCAGCGCGTCGCCCTCGCCGCGGCGCTCCTCCACGATCCCGAGCTCCTCTTCCTGGACGAGCCGACGGGCGGCGTCGACCCGAAGGGCCGGCGCCTCTTCTGGGACCTGATCTACGAGCTCGCCGCCGAGCGCGGCATGACCGTCCTCGTGACGACCCACTACATGGACGAGGCCGAGCAGTGCGACACGCTCGCCTTCATCCTCGAAGGGAACCTCATCGCTTCGGGCGCTCCTCAGGATCTGAAAGCGTCGCTGAACGACCGTCTCCTCGAGGTCCCGGCCGGCGCCGACCCGTTCGGCGCCCTCGCACGGCTACGGCGCGAGGACGCTCTCGAGGACGCCTACCTCATGGGGGTGCGCCTGCGCGCCGTCGGCCGACCCGGGCGGACGGCCGAGGCGCGGACGCTCCTCGCCCCGTTCGGAACCCCGCGCGATGCGGAACCCTCGCTCGAGGACGTCTTCGTCTCCCTCGCCCGGAGCCGCGCCGAGAAGAAAGAGAAGGTGGCCGCGTGAAGAGGCTCCTCGCCCTGGCCCGCAAAGAGTTTCTGCAGCTGCGCCGGGACACGATCTCCGTCCGGATGATGGTGATGGTCCCGATCATGCAGACCTTCATCTTCGGCTACGCCATCAACTACGACGTCAAGCACCTGAGGATGGTCGTCTACGACGAGTGCCTCTCCTTCGACAGCCGCGAGCTCGTGGCGAAGATGACCGCGAGCGAGTACTTCGAGGTCGTCGGGCACGTCGGCTCGCTCGCCGAGATCCGGCAGGAGCTCGACGCGGGCCACGCCTCGGTCGCCCTCGTCATCGACCGCGAGTACGGCGAGGCCCGCCACCGCGGGACGCCGGCCCGCGCGCTCCTCATCGTCAACGCGTCCGACACGACGACCGCCTCGCAGGCGATGTCGATCGCCGGCGGCGTCTCGAACCAGCTCTCCGTTCAGACTCTCGCGAGGAAGGCCGGCTGGAAGCAGAAGGCTCCCCCCGTCGATCTGCGCGTCCGCCCCTGGTACAACCCCGACATGAGGACGGCGACGTTCATCATCCCGGGCCTCATCGCGATCATCCTCACGTTCACGCTCATCCAGTACACCGCGATGGCGATCGTGAGGGAGAGGGAGCGGGGGACGCTCGAGCAGCTCCAGGTCACGCCCGTCACCCGCTTCGAGATCATCCTCGGGAAGATCTTCCCGTTCGTCCTCATCGGGATCTTCCAGCTGACGCTGATCGTCGTCCTGATGAGGTTCCTCTTCCGCGTCCCGATCGCCGGGAGCGTCGTCCAGCTCTACCTCGCCGGCCTCATCTTCATCGCCGCCGTCCTGGGGCTCGGGATGCTCCTCTCGACGATCGCGAAGACGCAGATGCAGGCGATGCAGCTCTCCTTCCTCTTCCTCCTCCCGTTCGTCTTCCTCTCCGGCTACGTCTTCCCCATCGACGGCATGCCGCTCTTCTTCCAGGTCATCACCTACGCGATCCCCGCACGCTACTTCATCGAGATCATCCGCGGGATCGTCCTGCGCGGTGCCAGCCTCGCGCAGCTCTGGGAGCCCGTCGCCGCGTTGACGGGCTTCACGGTCCTCATCGTCGGCCTCGCCGTGATGCGCTTCAAGAAGACCAACGACTGAAGAGACAGGGGGCGCTGGAGAAGGGGGGCTGGTCTACGCTCTACACTCTGCGCCGTGGCGCGGAGCGCAGAGCGTGGACCAGCCCCCCTGGTTTCTCTCAGCCCCGCGTGATCTCGCGAAGGGCCGCTCCGAGGCGGCGGATCTCTTCGGGCGTGTTGTAGTGGACGGCGCCGACGCGGACCATTCCGCCCTTCCCCTCGAGGCCGAGGCGCTCGGTGACGCCGACCGCGTAGTAGTTGCCGTCCCAGACCCGGAATCCGCGCCGCCCGAGCTTCTCGGCGATTTCCCTGGGGTGGTGCCCCTCCAACGTGAAGGAGAAGGTCGGTACTCGTTCGTCGAAGCGAAGCGGGTCGGTGAGGCCTCGGATCGTGAGGCCCGGGACGACGGCGAGCGCCTCGATCAGGGCTCGCGACAGCGTGGACTCGTAGGCGTGGATCGCCGTCATGGCGGACTTGAGCGCGAGGCGCCGGCCCTGGTAGCGGACCGCGAGAGTCGGGACGGCATCGCCGCCGAAGGTCTCCCCGAGCCACGCGAGATACTCGAGTGCGCCGAGGGTCCCGGCGATCGCCTCGAAGCTCTGCGTCCCGGTCTCCCAGCGGTCCGGAGGCGCATCACCGGCCGGGCGGACCTTGTAGGCGAACGTCCGCTCGAGGAGCTCGTGCCGTCCCCAGAGGATGCCGAGGTGTGGGCCGAAGAACTTGTAGGCCGAGCAGGCGAGGAAATCGATGCCCACAGCGGCCACGTCGATCGGGCCGTGCGGCGCGAAGTGAACCGCGTCGACGAAGAGGAGCGCCCCCACTCCGTGCGCCGCTTCGGCCGCACCGGCGACGTCGTTCACCGTCCCGACGGAGTTCGACGCCCACCCGACGGCCACGAGCCTGGTCTTGTCGCAGACGAGGGACCGGAGGTGCTCGATGCTCCAGGTGCAGTCGGTCGGGTCGAAGTCGAGCCAGCGCACCCTCGCGCCGCGGTCCGCCGCCGCGAGGAGCCAGGGCGAGACGTTCGCGTCGTGGTCGAGGCGCGTCACGACGATCTCGTCCCCCGGCTTCCAGTCGCGCGAGAGGCTTCGCGCCATCTGGAACGTCAGCGTCGTCATGTTCGGCCCGAACGCGATCTCCTCCGGCCTCGCCGCTCCGAGGAAGTCGGCCATCGCCGATCGGGCCTCTGCAACGACCTCGTCCGAGGCGCGGCTCGCCGGGAAGGCCCCGCCGTGGTTCGCATTCGTCTCGTGGAGGTATCGGACGATCCGGCCGGTCACCTCGCGGGGGACCTGCGTGCCGCCCGGGTTGTCGAGGATCACGTCGCCGGAGGCGAGGGCGGGAAAACGGGAACGGATCGCTTCGAGATCGAACATCTCGAGAGGTTAGCGCGGACCGGTCAGGAACGCTTCTTCTCCTTCGCGATCCTCTGGCGCAGCCCGCGCAGCTCCTCGAGGCGGCGCTTCATGTCCGCCTCCCGCCCTGCCCCCTTCGGCTCGTAGTAGCGGCGGCCCGCGACGGCATCGGGGAGGCACGTCAGCCCCGCCGTCCCTTCTGCCGTGTCGTGCGCGTAGACGTAGCCCGACCCATACCCCTCCGTCTTCATCAGCGTCGTCGGGGCGTTCAGGATCGCCTTCGGCGGCGGCTCGTTCGGCCGCTCCGCCACGTCCTTCGCCGCGGCGGAGTAGGCCGTGTAGAGAGCGTTCGACTTGGGGGCGAGCGCGAGGTAGACCGCCGCCTCGGCGAGGGCGAGCGCCCCTTCGGGCATCCCGAGGAAGTGGACCGCGTCGCGCGCGGCCAGCGCGAGACGGAGCGCGTTCGGGTCCGCGAGACCGACGTCCTCCGTCGAGGCCCTCACGAGCCTGCGGGCCACGAAGAGCGGGTCCTCCCCTGCCTCGAGCATCCGTGCGAGCCAGTAGACCGATGCGTCGGCGTCGGAATCGCGAATCGACTTGTGGAGCGCCGAGATGAGGTTGTAGTGCTCCTCACCCGACTTGTCGAAGAGGATCGACTTGCGCGAATAGATCTCCGCGAGGAGCGGTGCCGTCAGCACGGCCCCCTCTCCCGCGTGGCCGGCCGCCGTCTCCAGTGCATTCAGGGCACGCCGGGCGTCGCCGTCGGAGAAGGAGACGAGCCAGTCGACGGCCCCCTCCCCGAGAGTCACCCGCCCACCCAGGCCGTTCTCGGGCTCCTCGGCCGCACGGCGGAGGATCTCCGTGAGGTCGTCCCTGGAGAGGGGCGGCAGAACGACGACGCGCATCCGCGACAGGAGGGCTCCGTTCAGCTCGAACGAAGGGTTCTCGGTCGTCGCGCCGACGAGCGTCGCCGCGCCCGACTCGACGTACGGCA
>CALBDV010000224.1 GCA_937927565.1 uncultured Holophagales bacterium | reverse complement strand
CAGTAGCCTCGGAATCGCTCTCCGCAGAAAGCGCACCTTCGTAACGTCGAATCGCGTCGTCGTAGAGACTGGCGAGGGCTTTCCTGCACACAGGAGTGAAGCGACCACTCGGGTACCTGTCGAGGAAGTTCCGGTATGCGGTGCCGGTCTTGGCGCCCTCAACCTCCTTCCAGAGGTTGGCCTCACCGAGGTAGGCGTTTAGCGGTATCGCTAGCGCGAACAGGGAAAGCGCCATGGCAAGGGAGACGAAGAAGACGCGAAGAGAGAGTGGCGACAAAGACCAGTGGCGGGTGTTCTGTTCTTCCTTAGATGCAGGAAGCTCGTGGAAGTCGTCGAGTGAATCGAGGGTGGCCCAGTCTTCGCGTTGAACTGCCTGCCTGAATACTCGCTCGGCCTCGGCAAGAAAGCGTGTGACTTCTTCAGCCTTGGCTCGACCGGAAGGAGAGAGGCGGACGGTCTCGTCGGGGAACTGAAGTTCAATAACAGTACCTGAGTAAGAACCGTTGTTGTGAAAGTGCGTTGCCTTGATGTTCTCAGCGTGCCAGAGCCATCGGAGGTTGACGTCGTCGCGGCTGAATCGCAAGAGATAGAGCGGTGTGAGGTAGATTCCCGGACGCAGGCCTGTGCTCTTCCAGAAGAGAAGGACTGTGATGGACCACCACGTCACAGCCGCAGTGGTGAGAAGGAGTGCGAGTGCGAAAGCCCGGACATCGCTGCTCCAAGGGTGACCGTCTACAACGCTGGCGAAGCTTAGGAGGCAGACAACGGCGGTGAGCGCGGCGAATGCCAGCTGAGCCGGGAAGGAATTCTCCGAGACCTGAAGGACTCGAGAAGACGAATTCTTCTGTATGGCCTGCAGTCGATCCTTAACGTTCCCAGGAAGCTGAGTGGTGTCCAGGACCGCCTTAGAAAAGGGGTTTCGGGAGGGAGTGGGCCTATCCGCTCGGCCATGGGATGAGCGCGGCGGTGGCGGAGACGAGCGTGCCGGATCTGGCGGACGGGCGGTTGTCTTTGCTTCAGGATCGCGGCCGCCGCGTGGACTGCTGCTATTTCCAGGTGGTTGTGGAGACGATGGTTGCCTGGAGGAAGCATCGTACGCGGCTCGCCGCTCCGCATGCCGAAGAGTGGCATATGCCTCGTTCAGTTCGAGGAGTAGTTCGTTCGCTCTTTGCCACTCTGCCGGCTGCTTTTCGGGATCAAATCGATCCGGGTGAAACATGCGCGAGAGGAGGAGATACGCAGAGCGGAGCTCCGCAGCGGATGCGGAAGGGGAGACATTCAAAATCTCGTAAGGGCTGCGCTTCATCCGCGTGGGCCGCATTGGATGATAGCGGGCATCAGTTCTCGGGAGGTACGCAGAACGCTCGACAGGGGCGTCTTCAACGCGAACTCCTAGTCCCGGTTCGCTCCGCCTTTACGCCCGGTCCGGCCCGTCCGGTATCTGCTGGGCCCAGTCCTCCAGCCCCAGGTCGCTCACGCTCTCCCTCGCCACGAGGGTCCTCACCTCCGACATCGGGCCCACCTCCAGCGGGCCCCTTTCCGGCATCCCCGCTACCCCCAGTGCCTGGTCGAGAATCGAGACCTCCCACGCGAGATCGATCGCTCTCCAGATCTCCCTCTCCGGACTCGCGTCCGGGTCCTCGTCCCACTCCACCAGAATCTGTTCCGCCGCGCCCGCCCCGATCGCTGGGCCGAGGGCCTCAATCACGCCCGCCCCGGTCAGCCCGTCCCTTTCTGCCCTCTCCGCCATCATCAGCATCAGGAGGTGGCGGTACTGGCTTATCCGCAGGCTTTTCGTAGAAGCCGGGACGCGGACGACGAATATCACCGGGTCTGTCCCAGGTGGCGCCCAGAGTGTGTCGCCTGTCTGGACCTCCGTCCCTGGCGAATGCGGTGGCTCTTCCGGCTTCGGGTCCGACGGGACGTGTACGGCCTTGACCTTCCACCCCTGATTCAGTAGATCCCACACGGTTTCC
>CALBDV010000223.1 GCA_937927565.1 uncultured Holophagales bacterium | reverse complement strand
GCGCCGCCGCGAACTTCGTGATCAACGGGGCGATCCAGGCCGCGCTCCTCTCCGGGAAGGGGCCCCACCGCATCTCCGCCGACTCGATCGCGTCGCGCGAAGCCACCGTGTTCGGCGCCGCGGTCCCGATGGCCATTGCCCTCGCCGCCATCGGCGCGACGATCACCTTCTTCGCGTTCCGGAAGAAGGCCGCTGCCGCCGGCTGGGCCACGCCGGCGCTCCTGGCGCGCCCCTACGTCCCCTTCGGGCTGGGGCAGGCGCTGTCGGCCTCCCTCGTCGTCTTCGGCGCCCTGGTGGCGACCGGCGTCGTCTGGCAGAGGCTCTTCGGCGAGGTGACGGTCGGCACGCCGGTCGCCGCCCTCCTGGCCGGGCTCGTCGCCGCGGGGACGTCCTGGTACGCGTCGCGCCGCACGGCGCGCGCCCTTCTCAGAGAGTAAGGCGGTCTCGCCGGAGCGGGACCAGATCCGCAGAACGTCGTCCGACCCGGACGAGCAAACCGAGGAGAGGAAATGTCCGTCACCGATGCATTCGCCTTGAAGGACCAGGTCGCCATCGTCACCGGCGGAGGAGCCGGGATCGGGAAGGGGATCGCCCGGCTCTTCGCCGCGGCCGGGGCCGCCGTCGCCGTGAGCGACCTCAAGGCCGACACGGCCGAGGCGGTGGCCGCCCAGATCCGCGCCGAAGGGGGGCGGGCCGTCGGCCTCGCCTGCGACGTCACGAACGAGGAGGCCCGCGCGGCGCTCGTGAAGGGGACGATCGAGGCCTTCGGCAAGGTCTCGATCCTCGTCAACAACGCGGGGGGCGGAGGCCCGAAGCCGTTCGACATGCCGCTCTCGACGTTCGTCTGGGCCTACGAGCTGAACGTCTTTTCGATCTTCCGCCTGAGCCAGCTCTGCGCCCCCCACATGGAGGCGGCGGGAGGGGGCGCGATCCTGAACATCAGCTCGATGGCGGGTGAGAACAAGAACGTGAGGATGACCTCGTACGCCTCCTCGAAGGCGGCGGTGAACCACCTGACCCGCAACATGGCGTTCGACCTCGGGCCGATGGGGATCCGCGTGAACGCGATCGCCCCGGGCGCCATCCGGACCGACGCCCTCGCGACGGTCCTGACGCCCGAGATCGAGCGGGCCATGCTCAAGCACACCCCGCTCGCGCGCCTCGGCGAGGCGTCCGACATCGCCCACGCGGCGCTCTTCTTCTGCTCGCCGGCGGCCTCCTGGGTGAGCGGCCAGGTGCTCACCGTGAGCGGCGGCGGCGTCCAGGAGCTCGACTGAGACGAATAGGGGGGACCCGTCTTGCCCGGGTCCCCCCTCCTCTCTTCGCTCGGACCCCCTCCGCGCGCTCCGAGCGATTCCCGCTCAACCCGCGAGACCGGGCGCTGGGCGCCCGAAAGGAGAAGGACGATGGCCCATGACCCCTACGAAATGCTGAAGGACCCGTTCCGCCTCGACGGCTACGTCGTCGTGATCACGGGAGGCGCCGGCGCGATCGGCAGCGCGGCCGGGCGGCTCTTCGCCAGCCAGGGCGCCGACGTCGTCGTGAGCGACCTGAGCCAGGAGGGCGCCGAGAAGGTCGCCCGCGAGATCGCCGAGGCCACGGGCCGCAAGACCCTCGGCCTGAAGACCGACGTGACGAACGAGGAGGACCTCGACCGCCTCGTCAAGGCGACGCTCGACGGTTTCGGGAAGGTGACCGCCCTCCTGAACAACGTCGGCTGGGGCGAGTTCACGCCGCTCTGGGACATCACGACCGAATACATGATCCGGTCGTACGTCCTGAACTGCGTCGGCACCTACCAGCTCACGCGCCGCTTCATGCCCCACCTCGAGAAGGAGGAGTTCGCCTCCGTCCTGATGTCGGGATCGCTCGTCGGAACGACCCCCTCTCCCGAGTTCCTCTCCTACAGCAACGCCAAAGCCGCCCTCCACCGGATGGTGCACAGCATGGCGGTCGTCAGCGGCCCGAAGGTCCGGTTCAACACGGTCGTCATCGGCTCCGTCGACAACGGCGCCTCGACGGAGAAGGCCGGGCTGACGAAGGAGATGCTGAAGCGCCTCGCGGACGGGTTCGTGATGAAGCGCCGCGGGACGCCCTGGGACGTCGCCTACGCGATGAACTACCTCATCTCGCCGGCCGCGCAGTGGGTGACGAACCAGGAGTTCGTGATCGACGGCGGCGGCGGCTACAAGAGCAAGATGCCGACTCAGGACTGAGGACGGGATGCGACGGGGAGCCGGGAAGCCGTTCGTCCTGCGGGCCGTCGTAGCCGCAGCAGCGGCCACGCTGCTGGCGCTCGCGCCGACGCGGGCCGCGACGGCGCAGACGCGAGGGGTCCCGCTCCCCGCGCCCCTCCGGGAGGGCGAGCCGCTCGCGCTCGTCTGGGTCGACCTCCGCGATGCCGCGAAGGCCGAGGTGAAGGACGACGCGCTGGAGGGGGAGGTCCGGAAGGCGTTCGGCATCCGCGCCGGGACGAAGTTCCGGATCGAGGCGGCCGACATGGCAATCCGCGAGGTCCGGAAGGTGCCGGGAGTGAAGGAGGCCCGCTGGGCGATCTACGACTCCTCGTTCCCGGGCGAGCTCGTCCTCGTCGTCTTCGTCGAGGTCGGGCCGCGCGGGGCGCCGCCGGCGGCGAAGGGGTGGCTCGCAACGGGCAGACCGGGCGAGTTCCCGAAGCTCTTCGAGAATGAGCGCTCCCTCCTGCGGGTCCAGCTGAACGGGGGCTTTGGCTTCTACAACGACCACAACTCCTGGTGGGGCGATCCGGCGGCGTTCATCGGCGGGTCGCCCCTCTTCCCGGATCCCGCCGGGAAGGGGTGGGCGACATGGGGCGAGGCCTCGGTCGAGGCGGGTCTCCACGGCGCGATCCAGATCGGCCCGAAGCGGGTTTACGCCTTCGGGAACCTCACGGCCGTGGCCGCCGGCTCCGCTGGGCAGGACCCGTGGCGCTCCGACACGCGCTTCGAGGTGGAGCTCGAGAAGGCTTACGGCGGCTTCCTCTGGGTCGTCCCGGAGAAGGACTTCGGGGCGTCGGTCTCGTACGGGAAGCAGACCTGGCAGCTGAACAAGGGGTTCCTCTTCTCCCAGTACGCGGGCGGCTTCAACGCGGCCGACTGGGGAGCGAGCTACCTCGCAGCCCGGACGGCGCTCGAGAACTCGGCCCTCGCGAAGGTCCGTCTCGGGAAACTGAGCCTCGAGGGGTTCCTCGTCGACCCGCAGGAGTACTACGAGAACGACAGCGGGACGCGCTACCGCGGCGCGAACCTCCAGTACGCCGACGGCAAGCGGCTCCAGCTGGGGGCCGTCTGGTACGACGTCCCCCGGTCGAAGTCGTCGTTCGTCCTTCCCGACGGTGCACGGGTCCCGCGGGAGGGGCTCCGGACGGTCAATCTCCGGGCCGCCACTGCGACGCTCGGCGGCCTGCCCGGGCTGTCGTTCGAGAGCGAGTGGGCCCACCAGTCGAGCTCGGCCTTCCGGATGTCGGCCGACGCCTGGTACGCCTCGCTCGGCTACGAGGCGGCGGCCGTGCGGTGGAGCCCGAGCCTGACGTACCGCTACGCCTTCTTCGAGGGCGACGACCCGGACACGCCGGCCTACGAGCGTTTCGACGCCCCCCAGTCGAGCGGCTCGGACACCTGGCTGCAGGGGAACGTCTTCAAGAAGACGGTCGTCAACTCGAACCTCGAGTCGCACCGGGTCCGTTTCGCGGTGAAGCCCTCGGCCGGCGTCAGCGTGATCCTCAACTACTTCTCCCTCTGGGCCGACGAGCTCAACAACCGGGGCGGGGCGCGGCCGCTGCAGCAGCTGCCGTCCAGGACCCTCGGTCAGGAGGTCGACCTCCACGTGAACTGGTCCGTCTCCCGGAACCTCTTCGTCCTCGGCTTCGCCGGGATCGCCTTCCCGGGGCCGGCCCTCGAGAAATCGCTGCCGAACGGCGCGTCGCCCTGGGGCACCGTGCAGCTCTCACT
>CALBDV010000222.1 GCA_937927565.1 uncultured Holophagales bacterium | reverse complement strand
CGCCGAGCCCCTGGTGCGGCTTCAGGACGGAGTAGTAGAAGAGCCCGAGCCCGATCCGCGGTTCGAGGTCCTCGCGCAGGAGCCTTCGATCCAGCCGGAGGTGGAGGAGGTCCTTCAGCCCTCGCCAGAGTCGCTCGATGAAAGCGATGGATCCATGCCTTCCAACGGCGCCGAAGCGGGCCTTCATGCCGTGCCCTGCGACCGTCTCCTGGAACTCCGCGGCCGTGAAGCAGGCGCCCTTGTCGGTGACGAAGTGGGCGAGGGAGAGCCCAGGGTGGAACCGCCTGGCTCGCGCGACAGCCTCGTCGAGAACGGAGGCCATCTCTTCGGCTGAGGGTTCGTTGTCGAGGAGACGCCAGGCAAGGGGGAATCTCGAGAAGACGTCGATGACGACGGCGAGGCGGAAGTGGATGCATCCCATCAGCGCCTTGATGAGCGTCACGTCGACCATGAGGACGTGGTTGGGGCGACGGGCGCGGACAGCGCGCTCGACGAGACGCGGCGCTTTGGCGGCTTCTCTGGCCGTGGTCACCCGGTCACCAGAGGCGATTTCCTCCGCGGTGATCGACGAAGCGCCCGGCGGAGCCGCTGGCTCGGGCATCGTCTCCTTCGTCCAGCGCCGCACCGTGCTCCGAGAGAGACGGATTCCCTCGAGAGCCAGCGTGTGCGCGATTCGCAGCGAGCCGCCGAAGCCGGCCAGCGCCATGTTGAGCACCTGCTGGCGAACGAGAGCGGCGTATGACCGGTCGGGCGGGGCCGGAGCCACGAGCGGCCGATCGGGTCTCTTCGGAGCGACGGAGTCGACGACCCAGCGGTGGATCGTCGAACGTGTCACGGCGTAGAGCCGGGCCACCTCGCGGCAGGAGAGGTGAAGGACGTCCTTGTGCTGGAGGATCCGCCCGCGGTCGGCTCTCCGGTAGTGCGGGCGATGAGCCGGAGGGACGCGGCTCAGGCGTTCAAGGAGGATGTCGATCGTCTGCCAGGCGAAGGAGAGCTGAAGCTCCAGCTCCTTCGTCCGTGCGAGGGAGCGCTCGACCGGATCTCCCGTTCGCCGCAGTTCGGCGACCTGAAGCAGCAACGCCGCGCCGAAGAGCTGGTTGGCGCGGCGGAGGGCGGTCATGAAGAAGTCCGTCAGTCTCCCTCGCCCCATCACTGCGGCGAGCGCACGGGTCTCGAGGTCGGAGGGGCAGGCGTGCGGGGAGTCGCGGGGGACGAGGCGGGGCATCCGGGGAGAATGGGGCAACCTCGCGATGTCGCGGAATCAGCTCCTATCGGTAGACGTCGCCCCGCGACTTGACCTTCACGATCGTGACGAGAAGAACCTCGTCCCGGATCTCGTACACGACCCGGAATGACCCAACGCGAATTCGGTAGGTGTCCTCTTCGGCCGACAGTTTCACAACGCCGGGAGGACGCGGGTTCTGGGCGAGGGCGTCGATGTGCGGAGCGAGCCTGTGGCGGACGTCGGCGGGGAGCTTCTTGAGGTCACGCCGCGCCCGCGGGGGAACTCGATCCGGTAGGCCACGGGCGCCTAGAGCCCCAGCTCCGCCTTGACCTTCTCCCACGAGATGGTTCCCTTGCGGCGCGTCTCCCGCAGTGCGGTGCGGGCGTCCCGCAGGTCTTCCTCGTCTTCGAGCCGCCGGAGCCGCTCGAGATTCTCGATCGGCACGACGGCGGCAATCGCCTTGCGCCCCTGCTTGAGGACCACACGCTCGCCGTGGCTCACGCGGGCGAGAGCCCGCTCGATGTCATCGGTCGGCTTCTTCACGGCTGCGCGGCTCATCGGCCTCTCCATCTCCATTCTGAGTCTCCGCCTTGAATTCCGAGCGGCCTTTCCTCGGCAGCAGCAGGATGGCCTTCACCGCGCGCTCCTCCCTCTCCCCAGGCTTCAACGCCGCCAGCGCGAGCAGCCAGACGGGCACCCTCTCGAGCGTCGACGCCTCGAAGTGTGCTGGTCCAATGGGCTCCGGGACGGTCTCGAAGAGGGCTGGGAAGGACGGCGGTTTGCCCGTGACGAGCGACGGTCGCGACAGGGGAAGACGCCTCCACTCGATCACGTGGTGCGCTACGGCAACGAAGGCTTCGTCCCGCCCGCGACGGGCTCCCGTTCGGCTATTCCGTTCCGGCGATGGCAGCCAGTCTTCGCCGGAGGAGCGGAAGGCGGTTCTGGCTCGCGGAATCGGAAGGGAGATGCCCGGGCAACGCCGACAGGAACCGGTCGTCGCCCAGTAGTCTTTCGAGCTGGTCGCGGAAGTAGGCCTGAAGCGCCTCGTCGGAAGCTCTCACGTCCTCTACGATTTCCACGCGGCCATCTACGACGCAGACGAGGTCTTCGATGTCGTGGCTCGCCGCGAAGTCGCCATGGCCGCGTCCGTGAAACGCCTCGAGCTTGGTGGCCAGGAAGCAAGGCGGCGAAACCAGCGAGATCTCCAGCCCAGTCGCGAGTGTGAGCTTGAACGATGAGCGGATCGCCTCAGGATACCAGCGGTTGGTGAAACCGAGCAGAAAGGAGTCGGTCGGCATGACGTCCACGACCAGGTCGTCGAGCGTCCAACGGCAGATAGGTGCCCCTTCGCTGGCGTCATGTTCGAAACCGAGCCGGGAGAGGCGCCCCTCGAGCCGATGGTAGGCGGTCCGGCTGGTGGCTTCGACGATCAGGTCGACGTCCCGGGTCGCACGTACGGCTATCGCCGCTGCGTCCGTAACGAGAAAACCCGTTGCGCACCCTCCGAGAAAGACCATCTGCTCGCGAAGGGGACCGAGCGCCGCCGCGACGCGCTCGACCATGAGGGCGTTCGCGTCCCGTCTCATTTCAGCCTTTCCTGAAGCAGGCGGACTGCCAGCTGGCGTTCCCGCGCACGGCCGGTTCGAAGGGCATCGAGGAGGGCCAGGAGCTCATAGAGCGCCGGGTCCTTCGACGCGGCGCCCGGGACCGAAGGGAAGAGCGGGTCGAGCCGCGGACCGCGCGCCGCACCCTCGGGGTGAGGCCAGACCGGGGGAGGCTCGTCGGACTGCGCGATCAGGCCCTTGAGCGGAGAGGCCGCATGGGCGGTCGGCATCCCTCGAGTGAGCCCACCCGGGGACGCCGGGAAAGCGTACCTCGCACCGTGGACGACGAACTCTCTCAGCGCGTCCGCGTTCGGCCGGGCGTCGAGTCCGCCACCGGCCAGGAGGCCCGCCGCGACCGCACGTTTGACGGAACCATGAGTCTCCGAGACGCTCATTCCCAAAGAGGTTGCGAGCAGGGGGTAGGTCCAGCGCTGGCCCTGAGTGACCCAGAGCTTGAGAGCTACGAGGAGATCCTGCGGTTTCAACGACACGCCGAGAGTCTATTCGGAATTCGCGAAACGCGAAAGTGCGGTCCGTGCCCTCTACCCCTCCAACCCGAAGAACCGCTGGATCCGGTCCAGCAGGCGATCGGTGATCGCCTGTGGTCCGGCCGCGCCCGTGGCCAGAGCCTCCACGCGCGCCTGCGACCGCGAGCGTTCCTCCAGCGCCTCTGAGAGGGCTCGCGCGAGGTGCCCGTCGTCGTGGAGGAGGGTGGAGAAGGCGTCCTTCTCGACGA
>CALBDV010000221.1 GCA_937927565.1 uncultured Holophagales bacterium | reverse complement strand
ATGATGGACAACTTCTTCCAGATCGAGGCCTTCCTCAAGGACACGGGCACGCCGATCCCCGATGCGGCGCGCAAGGCCCTCATGAAAGAGCGGCAGGACCTGATGGCCCGCATCGGCCCGCTCGTCGCGCCGCCGCCTGCGCCCGAAGGGGTCTTCAAGGCGACCGTCGTCTACACCGCCCTCGAGGAGGGGGAGCCTGCGGCCATCGTCGCCGTCGGCCTCCCCGACGAGGCCGAGCCCTCCAGCGGGCACGACCTTCCGGCCCTGCTTCTCTACGGGTCGTACGCGTCGGTCGTCGAGAAGATCGGCCCCGGCGTCCCCCGGCCCCGGCGAGAGGAGGGCGTCGTGATCTACGAACAGCCTGCCGGGTCGCGCGCAACCGACGAGGCCGCCCTCGACCTCTTCCTCGCCGTCAAGGCCGGACTCGAGAAGGCGGCCGCGGCCGCCGGCGTCCCCTGCGAGCTGACCGGCGTCTTCCTGGAGCCCGAGATCGCTTCGGCGGTCTTTCCCCGCGGCGGCCAGGCCCGCCGTTTCTGACCGGAGGCAGCCATGGCCGTTAAGTGGATCGGCGACGCCGCGCAGGAACTCGGCATCACCCCTCTCGACGCCGTCGAGATCCTGGCCTCGCGCCAGGAGTACCCGATGAACGGCCTCGTCGACGAGGACCGTTTCAAGACCCTCCGGCTGATGC
Source organism: uncultured Holophagales bacterium (assembly GCA_937927565.1). GTDB lineage: Bacteria > Acidobacteriota > Thermoanaerobaculia > UBA5066 > UBA5066 > UBA5066. Next base: position 9,895 of record CALBDV010000221.1, on the reverse strand, counting down.
GCGGCGGGAAGAGACTCGAAACGTCGGGCTCGCAGGCGATGCCCCTCCCCGACCGCCACGTGTCGCCGATGACGGTCCCCGTCGTCGCGCCTGCCCCGCCCGCCCCGGAGCCGGTGCGACACGACGAAGAGCCGCACGCGCCCGCGCCCTTCGCCCCGGCGACCTATTTCCCGGCGCCGGTCGTCCAGGCGCCGCCTCCTCCCCCCGCGCACGTCATCCCGGCGCCCCCGCCGATCCGGCCGCCCGTCGGCGAAGCGACCTCCGTCACGGCACCGCTGCAGACGATTCCAGGACGGGAGGGGGAACGCACCGTCATCCTCCCGCCCGTCGACCCGAAGCACTGAGATCCGCACGCTTCCGGATGGCGTACAAGCGACACGGAGGTCACTGACGATGAAGCTCTGGCAGGTCCTGGCGGCCGCGGCCGTCCTCGGGCTGGCGACGACGGCCTCGGCGGCAGACGCGGGCGTCCACGCCTTCTCGCTCAACCTGAACGACGGCGCCCCGAAGAAGCTCGTCGACTACAAGGGAAAGGCTCTCCTCGTCGTGAATACCGCGAGCAAGTGCGGCTACACGAAGCAGTACGCCCCCATGGAGCAGCTCTACCAGAAGTACAAGGACCGCGGGTTCGAGGTCCTCGCTTTCCCCGCGAACAACTTCATGGGGCAGGAGCCGGGGACGAACGAGGAAATCCGCGCCTTCTGCACGGCGAAGTTCAATACGACCTTCCCGCTCTTCGCGAAGATCTCGGTCAAAGGGGACGACATCCACCCCCTCTACAAGTACTTCACGACCCTTCCCGGGTTCTCGGGTGACATCACGTGGAACTTCAACAAGTTCCTCGTCGATCCGAGCGGCAAGGTCGTCGCCCGTTTCGGTTCGAAGGTCGACCCGATGTCGGAGGAGCTGACGAAGAAGCTCGAGGAGATTCTCCCGAAGAAGGGCTGATCGCGGCGCGTCCGCCCGTCCAACTTCTCCCGTGAAGGCCCGGCGTTACGCGCCGGGCCTTCGTGCCTCATTCGGGATCGGTCGCCAGGAACAGGTCGACGAGCCGGGCGTCGAGGTGGGTACCGGCGATCTTCCGGAGGTAGGCGCGCACCTCCGGCGCGGGGACGGCCTTGCGATAGGGCCGGTCGAAGACGAGCGCATCCCAGATGTCGACCACGGCGAAAACCCTCGCCGGAAGGGGGATCTCCTCGCCGCGCAGGCCGCGGGGGTAGCCGGTCCCGTCCCACTTCTCGTGGTGTCCCCAGGGAATGTCGAGCGCGGGGCGAAGGAAGCCGATGCCCGAAAGCATGTCGTGGGCGTACGTCGGGTGGAGCCGCATGACCGTCCACTCCTCGTCCGTGAGCGGTCCCGGCTTCTGGAGGATCCGGTCGGGAATACCGACCTTCCCGATGTCGTGGAGGAGCGCGCCGCGGCGGACGTGGATCAACGCCTCCTCTGGTATGCCGGCGCGCCGCGCGAGATCGAGCGTCCGGTGGACGACGCGCTGCGTGTGCCCCTCCGTCTCCTTGTCGCGCAGGTCGAGGGCGTGCACCCATCCCTCGAGAGTGGCGTCGTACGCGAGGGCGAGCTCCTCGGCGGCCCCCTTCAGCTCGCCGATGAGTCGGGCGTTGGCGATGGCGACCGCCGTCTGCTCGGCGAAGAGGCGGACCGTCTCGAGGTCCGCCGCGCCGAATCGACCGGGCACCACGTGGTTCACGAAGAGACTCCCGAGGGTCTCCCCCCTCCAGAGAACGGGGACGCCGATGACAGACCCGATGCCTGCGGTCGAGAAGACTGGCGCACGGCCCGGCCACGTCCGGTAGTCGTCGAGGAGGATCGGCTCGCCCGTCGCCGCGACGGTCCCCGCGACCCCTTCTCCCGGTCCCAGCACCACCCCGACGTACGCCGCGAGGACTCCGCTCGCGAGGGCGAGCTCGAGCCTCCCGTCCTCACGCTTCAGGTAGAGACCCGCCATCGTCCCGTGAACGAGTCCCTGCGCGCGGTCGACGATGGAACGCAGGAGGGCGTCCCTGTCTCGACTCGAGCCGAGATCGACGCCCGTTTCGTGGAGGGCGAGGAGCGTCGCGAGACGCTCCCTGTTCGCCTCGAGGAGCCGCGCCTTCCCGAGGGCGAGTGCCAGCGGACCGGCCGTCTCCGCACCGGCGGCGAGCATGGCCCGGGACGGCGGGCCCCCCCAGGCGACGGCAAGGAGGCCTACCCTGTGCGGCCCGTCCCGGAGCGGCCACGCCGTCAGCTCGCCGCCGGGAAGCAAGCGGGCCGAAAGCCCCGGGACCGCACCCCCCACGGATTCGGGAGCCCCGAGGAGACGCGCCGTTTCCTCGGCGATCGTGGCGTCCCCGGACCCGATCGCGCCGAGCGCACCCCGCCCGATCGACAGGGCGATCCGTCCGTGGTCTTCGTCCCAGAGCGCCACGAAGACCCCCGCCGCAGACAGGTGCCGCTCCACCGCTTCCGCAAGCGCCTCGAGCAGCGGAGGCAGACTCTCCTCCCGGAAGGCTGCCGAAGCGACGTCCGCACGAAACGTCCTCTCCTTCCGAGCTTCGACCTTCTGCGCTTCGGCCTCGAGCCGATCGATGGCGGCGGCGAGCGCGTCGGCCATGTCCGCGACGAGCCGGGACTCCTCGGCATCGAAGCCTCCACCGGAGGACGCATGGACGACGAGGACTCCCAGCGCCCTCTCTCCCCTCCAGAGCGGCATCGCGAGTGCGCTTCCGCCGGGATGCTCCTTCAGCGTGGGACATTCGGGACAGGCCATCCCGCCGGCATCGACCAGGACCGCCGTTCCCCGCAGGAAGGCCGCTTTGCCGCACGACGGACCGCCGTGGAGAGTCCTCAGGTCGATCCGGTAGAGATCCGGGTCGCAGGGCCTGGAGGCGCCTGCGAGGCAGACCTCATTCCCCTGCTCGTCAAGCAGGCCGACCCACGCGAAGACGTAGCCCCGGTCCTCCACGAGGGCCGCACAGACGCGCCCGATCAGCTCTCCCTGCTCCCGTGCCTCCGCGAGGATCTCTCGAACCCGCGCGGCGGCCTTCAGTATCCGGATGAGCCTCTCGAGCCGCGCCTCGCGCTCGCGCACCGCCTCCTCGGCGCGCCGACGCGCCGAGATGTCGAGGAACGCCGCCGCCATCTCCGAGGGCCCCGTCTGAAACGCCTGGACCAGGAAGGCCCCCGCTATCTGGCCATCGGCGTAGGTCAACTCCTCGCCCCGCCACGGGGCTCCCTCGATCGCACTCCTCCGGTACGCTTCCGGGACCTGGGTTCCGGCGAGAGCCGGGAACGCCTCCTCGATCGTCCGTCCGACGAACTGCCGGTTGTCGACGCCGAGGATGGCGTCGGCGGCCGGATTGGCACCGACGAAGACGAGCCGTCCGTCCCTCTCGAGCCGGTAGCGGTGAAGACCGACGGGAATCGACGCGACGAGCCGCCGGCTCTCCTCCCCGCGCCGTCCTTCCTCGAGACGTGCTTCCCGTCGCTCGATCTCTGCCACGGCCCGCGCCGCGAAGAGCCCGAGCGCCCGCGCCGCGGAGAGGCCGTCGTGAAGTGGCCGCCGGGAGAGAGCCGCCAGTAGGCCGAGGGGGCTGCTGCCCGCTGCGGCGAGAGGCACTCCGACGTAGCTCGAGAGCCCGTTCTTCGAGAGAAGCGGGTCCCCGGGAAAGAGCTCCGCCACGCGGGATTGGAAGACGCAGGGGACACCCCCCACGACCTGCTCGCACGGCGCCCCGTGCAGCTCGTAGGTGAAGGGCTCGGCCGGCGACCCTCCCGCCCGGACGGCCAGAGTCCGGACCCTCGGAGGCTCGCCCTCTTCGAGGCGGCCGACGACGACCATCTCCATTCGGAGCGTGTCCGCCAGCCCTGCAGCGAGGCGGTCGAAGAAGCCGTCGACCGGGCCGGCGTCGAGGGCAGTCCCGAGGACGGCCGCGGCCCGTTCGAGACGGCACGCCGCCGTCACGTCGGACGCGAAGACGACGAGCCTCTCGTCGGAGGACGCGGGATCCCGCAGCCGCCGGGCCGAGAGCCGCAGCTCGATCTCTGATCCGTCTCCGAGGAGGGCTCGCCCGTCCCCCGAGAAGGCCCCGTGAGCGGCGACCTCGTCGAGCAGCTCGGCGGCGCCGACCGCGAAGACGGAGGCCAGGCTCTTCCCCTCGGGCCGTCCGGCGGTTCCGGGACGCCATGTTGCAGCGAAAGCCTCGTTGACCGTGACGATGGTCCCCGTCGTCGTCGCCACGAGAGCCGGGTCGGGCGACGCTTCGAGGGTCGCCGACAGCGGGAAGAGCGCCCCGAATCCCGTCCGATCGCGCGCCTCCCCGCCTTCGCTCCCGGGCGAAGGGGCCTCGCCGTTCGGGGGAAATCCGGGGGCCGAACTCATCGTGCCTCCGCGGCCGGGGGGCCTGCTCTACGTCGTGCTTGCGGAACTGTAGCAGGCTGGCCCGGAGGAGGAGGCCTGGCAGGCCACCCTCCGGAGCAACAGGCAACGCACCGGCAGGCCGATGGCGAACGGCGCCGGGACGGCCGGGATCTTCATTCTCCGAGGAGCGCCCTCACCTCGCGCGCGATCTCCAGGCAGCTCGTAAGGCCCGGCGACTCGATCCCGACCAGGTTCACCCAGCCGGGAAGCCCGCGCGCCGACTCCTCGGAAATGACGAAGTCCCGGAAGGGACCGCCAAGACCTTGGAGGCGCGCCCGGATTCCCGATTGATCGGCGGAGAGGTCATCGGGTGCGAGGTCGGGGAGGTAGCGGACGGCGGCGGCGAAGAAGGCATCGCGATGCCCCTCCGCGACGCCGTAGTCCTGCCGGCGTTCCTCGAGGATCTCGATGTCCGGGCCGAGCTTCAGCCCTCCGTCGAGGTCGACCGTCAGGTGAATGCCGAGGAGACTCCCGAATCCCGGCGGGTGTACCGGGTAGATGAGCCGCCGCGCGAGGTGGCTGCGGGCAGGGCGGATTCGGAAGTAGCTCCCTTTCGTCCACGAGAGGCGATAGCCCGCCGCATCGGCGTCGAGACCCGGCATGGAAGCGACGAGGTCGGCGTCGAGCCCGGCGGCGTTCACGACGCGAGCGGACGAGAGTCGTACTTCATCCGCAGCGGGGTCGTCGAAGACGAGGTCGTAGCCGCCGGGCACTCGCGCGGCAGCCTTCAACGAGTGGCGAAAGGCGAAGCTCGCACCGTTCTCTTCGGCGATCACCCGGAGCGCACGGAAGAGCCCGTGGACGTCGAGGATGCCGGTCGATGGGGAGAGGACGGCCGCCGCGGCGCGGACGCGCGGTTCCTCGGCATGGAATCGCGAGAGCGAAACCTCCTCGAGGGTCACGCCGTTGGCGCGGCCTCCCGCGACGATCTCGACGAGGCGGGCCTCCTCGCCCGGCTCCACCGCGAGAAGCCACTTCCCGATCCGCCGGAACGGGACGGCGTGCGCCTCGCAGAACTCCGAGAGGCTCCTGTTGCCTCGGACGCAGAGCCGGGCCTTGAGCGATCCCTCCGGGTAGTAGATTCCCGCGTGGACGACCTGGCTGTTGCGCGAGCTCGTCTCCTGCCCGGGCGACGCGTGCCGCTCGGCGACGACGACCGCGAGGCCCGCACGGGCCAGCTCCGCCGCACACGCGAGACCCACCGCCCCGGCCCCCACGACGACGACGTCGGCGTCCATCCGCGCATCGTCGCATTCGGGCGCCGGCCCGTCACCCGTCCGTCCTCCCGCCCTTCAGCGCCCCGAGGGTCCTCCGAGAGGCGCCGGGCCTGGCGGCGCGAGGAGCTGGATGCGCGTCCCGTTCGTGACGTTGTCGACGGTCGTGACGGCGAGAACGACTCGGCCCGAGCTTCCGCCCGCCTCGGACGCGACGAGCGTCAGGCGGTCGACGGGAGCGGCACGGAGGCCGAAGCCCGACGGTCCGTTCCAGAAATCGTCGATCTGGACCTTTTCGAACGGGCCCACCGCCACCTCCCGTTCCCCACGGAGAACGCCCGCCTCGCCGAAGAGGCGCAGCGTGACGAGCGCGGGGGCGCCCGTAACCTCCGACACGATCAGGTTCACCCGCTCGCGACTCCACGCTCGCAGGCCGGGCAGGACGACGGTCGGGCTGCCGCCCGGGCCCACGGCCTCCGGCGACTCCGGTCCCACCGCGGGAACCTCGGCGGTCATCGTCCCGCGCGACGCGTCGCCGAGGTCTCTTGGTGTCGACACGGCCGCGCGGGCGAGAACTCGTCCGGCGCCGTCTCCCTCGATCCGGAGCGTCCCCGAGGTGTTCGTCCGTGGTCCGCGTCCGAAGAGAGAACGGACGACGTTTCCGCCGAGACCGATCGGCAGCGCCCCGTCGCGCGGGAGGAGGACGTCCTGCGCGACGCTCCCGCGAATCGCCTCTCCGTCGACGTCCGTCCCCGCGAAGTCGTACGTCAGCCTCAACGGCGCCGCGTTCGGCGCCGCGGTCGAGATCGAAAGCTCCGTCGTGAAGAAGGCCTCGATTCCCGCTGCCTGGACGATGGACGCCACCACCTGCGGACCGGCGCCGTCGTTCGAATCCTGCGGCGCCGGCCGTCCCGTCACCACCGAGAAGCTCGCCGAGACGTTGTCGACGAGCGTGGCGACCGCGACGACGCGCCCCTCACCCTCGAGCGGCTCCACGCGGAGCGAGGAAGCCTCGGGAACGAAGCCTGCAAGACCGACCGCCGCGGGGAGCGCGACCTGCGTGTTTCCCCACGCTGGCACGGAGAGCTCTCCGCGCCCGAGGGCACGCCCCGACGCGTCGAAGAGCCGCAGGGCAACGCGCGTGCTTCGCCCCGTCGTCTCGGCGAGGACGAGGTTGCACCTCACCGCCTGCGTCACCTTCAGGCCAGGGAGGAGAAGCGGCCACGTCCCTGCTCCCGTGCCTTCCCCCGCGGCCACCACCGGAATCTCGGCCGAGAACCGGCCCCCGGTTGGAGAGGTCCCGGTCACGACGCTCCGGATCGCGAGCATCGAGGAGCTCCGGACCTCGAGGTGCGCCGCACCGTCCGCCTCGCCGAAGAGAACCGGGAGCGCTTCGTCGAGGAGAACCGTGCCGGCCGCCGGGACCTCTACACGTGCCCGGACGGCATCGAAGTTGCCGTCCGATCCCGAGGGCGAGGCGTAGACGTCGACCGCAGCCGGGGAGTCCCCGAGGTTTCGGAGCACGAGCGACGACGTGAAGACCTGCCCGAGAGCCCCTCCTTTCCGGACCGCTGTGGGAACGACCCAGGACGACGTGCCGGGCGGAACGGGGCCGCGACCCGGAGCTGCGAACCGGGGAGCCGGCTCCGCGTCGACGACGGGGACATCGACCCGGTCGCCCGCTCCTCCCCCGGCCGCGACCAGCGAGAGGACGGTGCGCACCGGAGACCCGCCGTCCTCGGGAGTCCTCTGCTTCCGGTCCACCGTGAGACGCAGGGTCCGCGTCCCTCCGGGAGGGACCGGCGACGCGAGATCCGCGCTCGAGACGGAGAGCCACGCTCCGCCCGGCTCGATCATCGGAGCGAGAAGGACCGGCGCTGCTCCCGGATTCGTGACGACGACCTCGGCCGTTACGGTGGCCTGGCCTTCCGGAGCGAGGAGAAAGACCTCGGCGGGCGAGACGGCGACGCGCGCTCCTCCCACTTCGCCGGAGGCCACCGCCATCGAGACCGGCGTCGAGACGGAGCCCCCGGGCCAGGTCGCGACGACGCGCCCCGCGCGGACCGCCGAAGTCGACGTCGCTCCGGGGCGCGCCGAGAGGAGGACCGTCCCCTCCTCGCCCGGACCCAGCGTCTCCGACAGAGGCGTCACCGCGAACGCATCCTCCGTGACGACGAAGCGAACCGTCGCAGCCTCGCCGCCGACGTTCCGGAACGCGAGAAGCGACGTCGGAGCAGCGTCGCCCGTCCGGACGAGCCAGGGGGCGCCCTGCCCACGCGTCGAGACGATCGCCGCCGCGGGCGTCACCACGGAGAAGAGGGACCAGGGCGAGAACGCCCCGGTCGATCCGCACCCGTTCACGGCCGCAACACGAAAGCCCACCGTCGCCCCGACGGCGACGGAGACGTTCCAGGCGAAAGCAGAGCCGGAAACCTCCCTGTCGACGAAGGGGGTGACCGTCCCGAACGGAGGCGCCGTCCCGAGCTGGACCCGGAACGCCGCCGCTGGCGGGTTGCCTCCCGCGTGCGCGCTCCACGCGAAGGTCACGAGCGATCCGGCGGGCACGGCACCGTCCGGCACGGCCGTGACGGCCGGCGCGGACGGTTCCGCACAGGGGCCCGAAGCGACCACCGTCCGGAAGAGCCCGGGGCCGAACTGCGTTCCATCTTCCCCCGCGAGCCGCCACTCGGCGAGAAACGTCCCCTCGCGGGGGGCCGTCATCTCGAAGGTGAAGGTGGTCGACTCCCCCGTCGCGACGGGACGCCCCGAGGGGAGAGGCACGCGCCCCGGCGAGAGAAGCGCCGCGTCGGCGAGGGGCGCGAGGGCATGGCCTGCCTCGCGTGACCAGGTCGTCCGCCCCGTGTTCCTCACCGTCACCCGGACCGGGGTCGGGACCTCCGTCGACAGCCTCTCCGGAATCGAAGCCGAGACGACTCGTGCGGCGTCGCCGTAAGGTGGATAGGTCGACGTGAAGGTGGATATTCCCGTCCAGGCCGGCTTGGGCGTCCGGTCGGGGCGGAGGAGGCCCCATCGGGGAACGCCGTCGCTCCCGTCGTCGACGAGCTCGTAGACGAAGATCTTCTTGACCCACGACGGCTCCCCGATCCTCCTGCACCAGTCCCCGAGGAGCCCGACGAGGAAAGCCGACTGGTTCGCCTCGCCGACCTGGTCGGAGGCCCAGCCCGTCTCGGTGAGCCAGACCGGCTTGTCGCCCGCCCCCGCGTACTCGAGGACCTCGCGCACGGAGGGAGGCACGAAGTCCCAGTACCGGGGGTCACCGCCGAACGTCGTCGAGGCGTCGAGCTTTCGCGTGACGCCCGCGTTCCCGTCGCGGTCGTAGACGTGGTGGGTGACGACGTCGATCACGTCGCGTGCCTGCTGCATCGCCTGAAGGAGCCAGTCGTACCAGTCCGCGCCGCCGCTCCTGAGGTGCGCGAGCTCCGGCCCGCAGACGAGGGCGTCGGGGTCGGACCTTCGGATCTCCTCGGCTGCGGGCCGCAGGAGAACCCCGAAGTACTGGGACCTCGATCCCGCCCAGAATCCCCCGAGATTCGGCTCGTTCCAGACTCCCCAGGCCTTCACCCGGCCGCGGTACCGACGTGCCGACTCGGAGACGAAGGCTCGCCACTCTGCGACGTCCCGCGGGACGCCAATCCCCGGAGGGCCATCCGTCGCCCAGGCGGGCGTCCCTCCGACGCTCGCGTAGACCTCGATGCCACGGGCGCGCGCCTCGCGGACGATGTCGTCGTAGACCGCGTAGTCCCGCTGCCCCCGCACCGGCTCCACCCACGACCAGAGGAAGTCGATCCGGACCCAGCCGATCCGCGCCGCTTCCGCCCGGTCGAGGAGGAACCTCAGGTCGTCGCCGCCGGGAGCGTGAGCGTTCACCCCGTACGGAGACGCTTCTTCGGCGAGGAGCCGGGCGGCGGGGACCGACGCGAGAAACCCCAGCGCGATCGTCGCCGCCGTCCGGAGGAGCCGTCTCATCCGGCGAATCGTCGCAGAACCCTCCAGATCGTGTAAAACCTCGCGAAACCGATGAACGAGATCGCCCAGCCCGCTCCTGGTGCCGTGACCGCCCGGCTCGCCGCGCGCGGCCTCGCCGTCCTGACGCTCATCAACCTCTTCAACTACCTCGACCGGTTCGTCGTCGCATCGCTCGTCGAGAGTCTGCGGGCCTCCGAGCTCCGCCTCACCGACACGCAGGCGGGCGCGCTGATGACCGGGTTCATCGTCGTCTACATGGTCGCCTCGCCGTTCTTCGGCG